>NZ_JBFUCA010000495.1:0-3121 GCF_056405475.1 Polaromonas sp. P1_G4 | reverse complement strand
GTGTCAGATAGTTGGCCACCTGCAGGCTGCGCATGCCGTGGTGGCAGAGGCAGGCGATCGGCTGGCCGGTGCCGGCTCCGATTTCCTGCAGCTCAGCCAGGCGCGTGGGTATTTCCCGCATCGGGATGTGCACCGCCCATTTCACGGTAGAAGGCGAACTGGACGACATCTCCGGTTCTGGCCAGACCGAGGCGGCACACGGTCTTTGCCACAACATCCCCAAGGCGCTGCAAAAGCACCTGGAAGTCAAGGGTGCGGGCCACTACGGGATTTTCAGCGGCCGCCGCTGGCGCGAGATCGTCTACCCGCAAGTCAAGGCCTTTATTCTTGAGAACAATCGGGCCCCAGCCCAATCCAAGCGCGCGCCAGCAGCTACCAAAACGATAGCAAAGCCAGTGCGCACCGCAGCAGCAAAGCCTGCCGCCAAAGCCGCCCCGAAGGCCGCAGCAAAGCCGGCGGCAAAAAAAGCAGCACGCAGCAAGAAGGCTTGAGGGCGGCGGCAAGGCCGGGTCGAGCGCAGACAGAGCGGGGGCCATGACTGGTAGGACAATAGGCGGGTGATCTCCCCCCCCGACTCCAGCCTTTTCGAGCGCATCAACGCCGCCCTGCCCCAAACCCAGTGCACCCGCTGCGGCTATCCTGACTGCGCGGCGTATGCCACGGCCATTGCAACAGGCCAGGCCCCCATCAATCAATGTCCGCCAGGCGGCGCTGAAGGCGTGCAGCGGCTGTCGGCCATCACCGGTCAGCCCGTTCAGCCGCTCAATCCCTCCAACGGCACAGAAGGCCCGCGTGCTGTCGCCTTCATCGATGAAGACTGGTGCATAGGCTGCACCTTGTGCATCAAGGCCTGCCCGACCGACGCCATCATGGGCAGCAACAAGATGATGCACACCGTCATCGAGCCCTGGTGCACGGGCTGCGAGCTGTGCATCCCGGTCTGCCCTGTTGACTGCATCAGCCTGGAAAACGTCACGGGCGAGCGCACAGGCTGGACGGCATGGTCCCCGCAAGAGGCCGACACCGCCAGGGCCCGTTATGAATTCCATCAGGCCCGGTACAGGAACAGCACAAGCCCGAAGGAGATGGGCGCAGGCAAAGTGACAGACCCGCCACAGGCCCCGCTACCCGCCTCGGCTGCACGCCCCGGAGACGACCCCGCCGTGACAGACCGCAAGCGCATGGTGATTGAAGCCGCCCTGGCCCGCGCCCGCACACAGCGAGAGAGCGGCAAGAAGGACTGAGCAGCTCAACCCAAGGCGGCAAACGCCTTGATCACTTCGGGCGGCGCCTGGACCATTTCAATCAGCACGCCTTCACCCGAAACAGGAAACTCGTCGTTAGCCTTGGGGTGCAGGAAACAGATGTCAAAACCCGCGGCGCCCTTGCGAATGCCGCCGGGCGCAAAGCGCACGCCCTTGGCTGTCAGCCATTCCACAGCCCTGGGCAGGTCGTCTATCCACAGGCCCACATGGTTGAGCGGCGTGGTGTGCACCGCAGGCTTCCTGTCCACATCCAGCGGCTGCATCAGGTCGACCTCAACCTTGAACGGGCCGCTGCCGATTGCGCAGATGTCTTCATCGACGTTTTCACGTTCGCTGACGAAGTTGCCAGTGACCTCCAGGCCCAGCATGTCGACCCACAGCGTGCGCAGCCGGTCTTTGCTGGTGGCGCCAATGGCGATCTGCTGGATGCCCAGCACCTTGAAAGGGCGTCCGGTGCTCATGCCTGAAATTCCACAATCGGTTGGTCCACGCTCAGCGATTCACCCTTGGCTGCCAACACCTTTCCCACCACGCCGTCAGCGACAGCGAACAGCACGTTCTCCATCTTCATCGCTTCAATCACGGCCACGCGCTCCCCAGCCTGCACTTTCTGGCCCACCTGCACGGCAACGTCCACCAGCAAGCCCGGCATGGGCGACAGCACATAGCGGCTCATGTCCGGGGGCGCCTTGTAGGGCATGAGCGCATGCAGTTGCGCCGCACGCGGCGACAGTACCAGGGCATCAAGCCGTGTGCCGTTGTGTGCGATGCGGATGGCCAGCGGGTTGCGCCCGACACCGCGTTCGACCTGTGCAGCGAACGGCTGGCCGTTCACGGTGCCGCGTATGCGCGCACCGCCCAAATGCCAGTTGCTACAAATTTCATAGCTGCTTGCGCCCGTATCTACTGTTCCGGAGCCTGATTGCGCTTGATAATTTCGCACAGTGACAGGGTGTTGCGTGTTCTGTCCCGCAGCGTCCAGGCCGACTACCACGAACTCCTCCCCTACCGTCACGCCATGGCCCGGCAACTGCCCGCTGATGCCGGCGGCACGGCCCAGCATGCGGCGATTAACGTAAGCGGCCAGCGCCAGCAGGAACGAAGGATCATCGTGCGGCACATCTTCGGCGTGAAAGCCTTTGCTGTAGTTTTCAGCAATGAAGCCGGTATTGAAGTCGCCCGCCACAAATTTCGGATGCGCCAGCAAAGCCGCCTGAAAAGGAATGTTGCTCGATATGCCGCGAATCACAAAACCATTGAGCGCCTCACGCATCTTGGCGATGGCGTCTTGACGGTCCTTGCCGTGCACGATGAGCTTGGCGATCATCGAGTCATAAAACATCGGGATTTCGCCGCCGTCCTGCACGCCGGTATCCACGCGCACGCCGTACAACTGCGAGGTGTCTGCCGCGAACATGGTTTCCTTGGGCGGCTGAAAGCGCACCAGCCGGCCCGTGGACGGAAGGAAGCTGCGGAATGGATCTTCAGCGTTGATACGGCATTCAATCGCCCAGCCATTGCGCTGCACGTCTTTCTGCGCGATCGGCAGCTTCTCGCCGGCCGCCACGCGAATCATCAACTCCACCAGGTCCAGCCCGGTAATGCATTCCGTCACCGGGTGCTCCACCTGCAGCCGGGTGTTCATCTCAAGAAAGTAAAAACTCTGGTCCTTGCCAACCACGAACTCCACCGTGCCGGCGCTCTGGTACTTCACCGCCTTTGCCAACGCCACGGCCTGCTCGCCCATAGCTTTGCGCGTCGCGTCGCTGATGAAAGGCGACGGCGCCTCTTCAATCACCTTCTGGTGGCGCCGCTGGATGGAGCATTCGCGTTCATTCAGGTACACCACATTGCCA
>NZ_JBFUCA010000494.1:0-3138 GCF_056405475.1 Polaromonas sp. P1_G4 | reverse complement strand
AGACGCCCCGCCTTGACCCTTCCCGAACTCAGCTCAGAATGGAAAACCGGCCTCTCCCTGGCATGGAGTGCCTACATTGCCGTGCTGTCGGTCTGGATCGTGATGCAAAAGCGCGCGCCGGTCTCCACCATGAGCTGGATCCTGTCGCTGGCCTTGCTGCCGTTTGCCGGCTTCGTGATTTACTACTTCCTCGGTCCCCAGCGCCTCAAAAAGCAGCGCCTCAAGCGGCTGCGCAGCCGCGCCGGCGCGCGTGGCGATGCCGATCTGGCCCAGTTGCAGGGCGTGGCCGAAAGAGCACCTCCGGCCCTGCGGCAGATGACCGCCCTGGGAACCGCCGCCTGCGGTCTTCCGGTGTCCAGTGCTACCGGCGTCCAGCTGCTTTCAGGGGGTGCGCATACCTTCGACAGCATCTTCGACGCGATCCGCGACGCCCGCCATCATGTGCACCTCGAGTACTATATTTTTGAGCCCGACCGCATCGGCACTGCCCTGCGTGACCTGCTGGCCGAAAGGGCTGAGCAGGGCGTCAAGGTACGGCTGCTGGTCGATGCGCTCGGCTCCAAGCGGCTTGGGAGCCGGTTTCTGGCGCCACTGGAGGCTGCCGGCGTCGAGATTGYGTTCTTTCACGATACCCGCATAGGCCGCCGCCTGCGCCCGGTGACCAACTACCGTACCCACCGCAAGATCGTCGTCTGCGACGGCCGCGTCGGCTTCACGGGCGGCGTCAACATCACCGATGAAGAAGACCGGCGTACCCGCGCCGATGCCTACCATGATGTGCACCTGCGCATTGAAGGCAGCGCGGTGCGATGGCTGCAGACCACCTTCCTGGAAGACTGGACCTACGCCACCGGCGAATCGATAGCCGACACGGACGGGACCCTTCCGCACCTGCTGCCCCTCCTGGTGCCCGACGAAGAAGCCGGCGACATTCCGGTGCAGGTGGTGACCAGCGGGCCGGACAACATGCTGGAGCCGATTCACCGCATGCACCTGGCCGCCATCAATGCCTCCACCCAGCGCGCCTGGCTGACCACGCCTTACTTCGTGCCGGGAGAGCCCGCGCTGATGGCGCTGACCAGCGCCGCGCTGCGCGGCGTCGACGTGCGCCTGCTGGTGCCGCGCCGCAGCGACAGCTTTATTGTCAGCGCCGCGGCGCGCTCCTACTTCGACGAACTGATCGCTGCCGGTGTCAAGGTCTGGGAGTACAAGGCCCGCATGCTGCACTCCAAAACACTGGTCGTCGACGACAGCTGTGCCATGGTCGGCACCGCCAATTTCGACAACCGCAGTTTTCGCCTCAACTTTGAAGTGATGGCCGTGGTCTACGGCCCCGCGCTGGCAGGGCCGCTCGCTGCGCAGTTTGAAACCGACCTGCTCAGCGCCGCGCCTGTGCGCGCACATCGCCCCCAGAATTTTTTGATGCGCCTGCTCGATGCCACGGCGCGGCTGTTTTCCCCCTTGCTCTAATTACCTACTTCGAGTTCTTCATGCCCCACACCTTCCTCTGGCACGACTACGAAACCTTCGGCATCAACCCGCGCCGTGACCGGCCCGCGCAGTTTGCCGGCATTCGCACCGACGCAGAGCTCAATGAAATCGGCGAGCCGCTGATGATTTATTGCAAGCCGGCCAACGACTACCTGCCCAATCCAGAGTCCTGCCTGCTCACCGGCATCACTCCCCAGTTGTGCATGGAGCGTGGTGTGGCCGAGCACGAATTCGCCGCGCAGATCGAAGCCGTGCTGGCCGAGCCCGGCACGATCGGCGTGGGCTACAACACCATCCGCTTCGACGACGAAGTCACGCGCTACCTGTTCTGGCGCAACCTCATTGACCCGTATGCGCGCGAATGGCAAAACGACTGCGGCCGCTGGGATCTGCTCGATGTCGTGCGCATGGCCTATGCGCTGCGGCCCGAAGGCATCGCCTGGCCGCTCAAGCCCGATGAACGCAGGCCGGACGACGCCAGCGCCGTACGCCCCAGCTTCAAGCTCGAAGACCTGGCGCGTGCCAACGGCCTCATGCACGAGTCGGCGCACGACGCCCTGTCTGACGTGCGCGCCACCATCGCGCTGGCCCGCCTGATCCGCAAAGCGCAACCCAAGCTCTTTGATTTTTGCCTGGGCCTGCATAAAAAAGACCGCGTGGCCGCAGAGCTGGGCCTGCCCACCAGCCCGCAAACGGCCCAGCCGTTTTTGCACGTCTCGGGCATGTTCCCGCCAGAGCGCGGCTGCCTGGCCGTCATGTGGCCGCTGGCAACGCATCCGACGAACAAGAACGAGCTGCTGGCCTGGGACTTGTCGCAAGACCCGAGTGAGCTGCCTTTGCTCGACGTTGCCACGCTGCGGCAACGCCTCTTCAGCAAATCGGCCGAGCTGCCCGAAGGTGTGCTGCGCCTGCCCATCAAATCGGTTCACCTGAACAAGTCACCCATGGTCGTGCGCAAGCTCGCCACGCTGTCGCCGGAGATGGCGGCCAAATGGAATGTAGACATCCCCGCAGCCCTGGCCAACGCCGAGAAAGCGGCCAGCCTGCCCGACATGAGCGCCATTTGGCCCGAAGTCTTCCAGCGGCCCAAAGAGCCCACGCCGGATGTCGACGAAGACCTGTACGGCGGCTTCATCAACAACACCGACCGCCGCCGCCTGAACCAGTTGCGCGCCTTGTCACCCGCCGAGCTGGCCCACGCCCGCATCGGCTTTGACGACGAACGACTCGGGGAGCTGGTGTTTCGTTACCGGGCACGCAACTTTGCCGAGACCCTGTCGCCCGAAGACGCGGAACGCTGGGAGGCGCACCGCGCTGCGCGCCTGCTGGAGGGTGAGGGCGGGGCGCGGAATGTGGATGCGCTGTTTGCCGAGATAGATGTGTTGGCGGAAACGGCGGATGCGAAGGGGCAGGTGGTGCTTGAGGCGCTTTATGAGTATGCGGAGATGATTGCGCCGGAGATGTCGTAGGTGGCTTTTGCAGGTCAGGCTTGTCTTGGCCTAGGCGCTCTTTGCTGACGGTAGCTGGCCGGGCAACCCCCCGGCCAGCAGCTCTCAGCAAAGCGCGCGCCCATCAAACYAACAACAACCCAAAAAGAAGCCGCTATCAATTCAATAGCTGCTAGCGCTCGCCCTAATTAATCAAAAC
>NZ_JBFUCA010000493.1:0-3139 GCF_056405475.1 Polaromonas sp. P1_G4 | reverse complement strand
GCAGCATTCAGCGACCAAGTGACACAGGAAGTACAGATAGCGGCGATTGACCGCGCTCAGCCCAGCGGGCGATCCAAAAAAGAACCCTATATAGGACAGCATTTGGCCGGCGCCGCTTGCGCCCAAAGCGGTTCAGTCCTACAAAGGCGTTTCGCTATCTGCTTTTAAATCTGTCGATATCACTTAACTGGCTGACCCAACGTGAACCTGCCCCTCAAATTTCCCGGCCTGGCTGAGGCCCTGCCAACGGCATCGCCGCAGTTCATTAACCTCTACAACGAGTCGCAATCGGGCCAGACCCAAAATGTGGCGCAGGAGCTGGAAGAGGGTTTGCTTGAACCCACGGCCACCATCGGCCCCAAATTCTTTTACAACGAGTTAGGCTCGAAACTTTTCGAGGCGATCACGGGCCTGGATGAGTACTATCCAACCCGCACCGAGGCCGCCATATTTGCGGCCTCCTACCCGCAGATTGCCGCCACGCTGAGCGCGAACGGAATCCACAACGCCTGCCTGATCGACCTGGGCGCCGGCAATTGCGCCAAAGCTGCAGCGCTCATTCCGCATCTTCAGCCGCGGCAATATGTGCCGGTCGACATCTCGGTGGAATTTTTGCGCGATGCCGCCGCGCAGGTGCAAAACAGCTTCCCCGCGCTCGACATCGTCGGCCTGGGCATGGATTTTTCGTCCGGCCTGGTATTGCCACGCGAAGTGCAAAGCCAGGAACGGGTGTTTTTCTACCCCGGCTCCAGCCTGGGCAACTTTCATCCGGCGCAGGCCCTGCGGTTCTTGCAGCACATCGCCGACCCGGCGCAAGGCAAGGCGCGCGGCCTGCTGCTGGGCATTGACCTGGTGAAGGACACCGCACGGCTGGAAGCGGCTTRTGACGACGCGCTGGGCGTGACCGCTGCCTTCAACAAAAACCTGCTGCTCAACGTCAACGAGCTCCTGCAGGCGGATTTTGATGTTCGCCAGTGGCACCATGTGGCGCTCTTCAATGCCGCGGAGTCGCGCATCGAAATGCACCTGGAAGCCTTGTCGGACCTTACGGTGCGCTGGCCTGGGCATGCGCGGCGCTTTGGCGCCGGCGAGCGCATCCACACCGAATGCTCTTACAAGTACACCTTGGAAAGCATGACGGCGCTGCTGCGGCAGGCCGGATTCGGGCAGGTTCGCTACTGGACCGACCCGCAAAGCTGGTTTGCGGTGTTCTGGGCCGCTATTGAGTGAAAAAGCAATGAAAAAAGGCCAATTTCTTGAACGAAATTGGCCTCCAGCCCTTTACTACCTTGCGCGAGCAGCTATCAAATTAATAGCGCTTTGACGGACCGCCTCAGGCGCGCTCGGTCACCCAGGCCTGCACCGACTTCAGTGCATCACCGAGCTTGGACGCATCGGTGCCGCCGGCCATGGCCATGTCGGCCTTGCCTCCGCCCTTGCCGCCCACCTGCTGGGCCACAAAGTTCACCAGTTCACCGGCCTTGACCTTGCCCACGCTGTCGGCGGTCACGCCCGCGGCGATCTGCACCTTGTCGCCATCGACGGCGGCCAGCACGATGACGGCGGTCTTGAGCTTGTCTTTCAGCTTGTCCATGGTGTCGCGCAGCGTCTTGGCATCGGCGCCTTCCAGCTTCGCGGCCAGCACCTTAAGGCCCTTGACGTCGACAGCCTGCGTGACCAGCTCGTCGCCTTGTGACGAAGCCAGTTTGCCTTTGAGCGCGGCGATTTCTTTCTCCAGCGATTTGACCTGGTCCAGCACCTGGCTGATGCGGCCCTGCAACTCGGACGGGCTGGCCTTGAGCGAGCCGGCCGCGGCTTCTACCGTGGATTCGAGCGTCTGCAAGTAGGCCAGCGCGTTTTCGCCGGTGACGGCTTCCACACGTCGCACGCCCGCCGCCACACCGCTCTCGGCCACGATCTTGAACAGGCCGATATCACCGGTGCGTTTGACGTGAACACCACCACAGAGCTCCTTGCTGGAGCCAATCGTCAGCACGCGCACGGTCTCACCGTACTTTTCACCGAAGAGCATCATCGCGCCGGACTTCTGGGCATCTTCCATGGCCATCACGCTGGCATCGGTGGCCACGTTGGACAAAATTTCGGCATTGACGCGCGCCTCGATCTCGCGGATCTGCGCGTCAGTAACAGGCGCGTTATGCGCAAAGTCAAAACGCGTGCGCTCGGCATTCACGAGTGAACCCTTTTGCTGCACGTGATCACCCAGCACTTCACGCAGGGCCTTGTGCATCAGGTGGGTGGCGCTGTGGTTGCGCACGGTTGCGGCGCGCAGCGCGGTGTTGACCTGCGCGGTCACGGTGTCGCCGACTTTCAGCGTACCCTCTTCCTGCGTGCCATGGTGGCCGAACACATCGGCCTTGATCTTGAGCGTATCGTCCACCGTGAAGGTGGAGCCGGCAGCCGTGAGCCGGCCCTGGTCACCGACCTGGCCGCCGCTTTCGGCGTAGAACGGTGTCGTGCTCAGCACCACCACGCCGCTTTGGCCTGCATTGAGTGCCTGCACGGCCACACCGTCGGCATACAGCGCGACGACTTTGGCGGGCTCTTCGAGCAATTCGTAGCCGGTGAAAGCGTGGCCTTCGCCGGAATATTCCAGCGCACGGTCCATCTTGAACTTGCCGGCGGCGCGTGCCTGGTTCTTCTGCTTGTCCATGGCCGCCTTGAAGCCGGCTTCATCAACTTCCACACCGCGTTCGCGGCACACGTCGGCCGACAAGTCCAGCGGGAAGCCGTAGGTGTCGTGCAGCTTGAAGGCCACGTCACCCGGCAGCACCTTGGCACCACCAGCCAAAGCGGTGTCCAGAATCGTCATGCCGATTTCCAGCGTTTCGAAGAAGCGTTCTTCTTCAGCTTTCAGCACGGACGTGATGCGGGCTTCGTCGGTCTTGAGCTTGGGATAGGCATCGCCCATCAGGCGAGCCAGATCAGCCACCAGCTTGTGGAAGAACGGTGTCTTCTTGCCCAGCTTGTAGCCGTGGCGGATCGCGCGGCGGATGATGCGGCGCTGCACATAACCGCGGCCTTCATTGGACGGGTTGACGCCGTCACTCACCAGGAACGCTGTGGCGCGGATGTGGTCGGCAATGACAAACAGGCTCTTGTTGCCCAGGTCTTTTTC
>NZ_JBFUCA010000492.1:0-3152 GCF_056405475.1 Polaromonas sp. P1_G4 | reverse complement strand
CGCTACGCTAAAGACCGCAAATCCATGGAACACCCGCGGGTGTTCAGATGGTTGCAGTGGCCGCCAGAGGATCGAAAAGCCTTTGATTATAGCAAGTCAGTGCTTTTTCAAGCGTCTTTGTCCGGGTTTTCGACCAAATCGGCCAAAAAAGCCTCGTCACTTTCGCTCAAATTCCCACTCTGCCGTGCCATTTGCACCAATTCCGGGCGTTGGCGCTGCGTCAGCGCCAGGCGTTGTTCACGCCGCCAGCGCTCAATATGGGCGTGGTTTCCAGACATCAGGGTGGTCGGAACGGGCTGGCCGCGCCAGCTTTCGGGCCGCGTGTAATGGGGGCAATCCAGCAAGCCGTCGAGTGCAGGATTAAAGCTGTCCAGCTGATGACTGCCCTCGTCATTGAGCACGCCGGGCTGGAGCCGGGCCACCGCATCGAGCAAGGCCATGGCGGCAATTTCCCCGCCCGACAGCACAAAATCGCCCAGGCTGATCTGCAGGTCAACATGGGCCTGGATGAAGCGCTGGTCCAGCCCTTCGTAGCGCCCACAAATCAATACCGCACCGGCGCTGGCCGACCAGCCTTCAACGCCGGCATGGTCCAGCGCCTTGCCCACGGGAGAAAAAAGCACCGTGGGAACCTTGGGCGCACCATTCGCAGCACGGTCAGCCTGTATTTTTTCAAGGCACAGCGCCAGCGGCTCAGCCATCATCACCATGCCGGGGCCGCCGCCGAAAGGCCGGTCGTCCACGCGGCGGTAGTTGCCGTCGGCAAAGTCCCGCAGGTTCCAGAGCTTCACCTCAACAAGGCCCGATTCGTAGGCGCGGCGGGTCACGCCGCTGACCAGGAAGGGCGCAAAAAGCTCGGGGAAAAGTGTGATGATGTCGAAGCGCATGGGGCTATTGTGTGCGAGCCCGGCGCTTCAGGGCAACAGCCCCTTCGGGCTACAAAAATCAGTAGTCCGGCTGCCAGTCAACCGTGATGCATTTGCCGGCGATATCCACCGCGTCGACATACACGGAGACAAACGGGATCATGCGTTCGGCGGTCWGGCTCGTGCCGTCCTCCTGCTGGACGGTGTACTCCACACACAGGACCGAGTGCGGGCCGGTGGCCATCAGGTCACGCACCAGGCCTAATGGCACCCCTTCGCGATTGACCACGTTCAGGCCGATCAGGTCGACCCAGTAGTACTCATCCTTGGAGGCCGCAGGAAAACTGCTGCGGGGCAGGAAGATGCGTGCGCCACGCAAGGCCTCGGCCGCATTGCGGTCATCAAGGCCCAAAAACTTGGCGACGACGGTATCGGAATGAACTTTGGCCTCGTCCACGCTCAGTGAAACGGTGCCAGAAAACACGGTGAACCCCGGGCGGAATTTGGCGTCAGGCGCCTGCAAAAACCAGGATTTGGCCGCGAAAAGTGCTTCTGGATCGGTGCTGTGCGGCAGGATTTTCACCCAGCCCTTGACGCCCCATGCATCCAGGATGCGCCCGACTTCGATGGCGTCGTGCGGAAGGCTTGAGGGCGTCAAGCCTGCCGACGATTGAAGGCCGGGCTGCATCAATCTCTAAATCAGACCGAGTTCTTCAGGCCGTTTTGACAGCAGCCGTAGCACCTTGCTTGACCAGGCGCAGAACGGTAGGAGACGGCTGGGCGCCCACACCGATCCAGTGGGTCAGGCGGTCTTGCGCAATGCGCAGGCCTTCTTCGCCACCTTTGGCAATCGGGTTGTAAAAACCGATGCGCTCGATGAAACGGCCGTCGCGGCGAACGCGTTTGTCAGCCACAACAATATTGAAAAAAGGACGGTGCTTGGAACCGCCGCGTGCAAGTCGAATGACGACCATGATTTATCCTTCGGGTGGTGGGGCTTACCGGTAAGGTAGATACCCCAATGTTCTGCAGCGCTTGAGACACACGACATGGCCACCCGGCCAGCGAATTGYTGCAAAGCCTGAGATTATAGCCTGTGGAACGGTTTTGGCCCAAATTCACCTCCCCGCCCTTCTCCTATCCCCGAAACCACGACAGACATGCCCCTCATACGCCCCAGCCGCGAAGAAGACATTCCCGCCATCACGGCCATTTACGGTCACCACGTCCTGCACAGCACAGGAACGTTCGAAACCGAGCCTCCCAGTGTGGCCGACATGACGACCCGCCGGGCTGACGTACTGTCCAAAGGCCTGCCCTACCTGATCGCCGAGGAGGAAGGAAAAATTGTGGGCTTCGCCTACGGTAACTGGTTCAAGCCGCGACCGGCCTACCGGTTTTCGGTGGAGGACACGATTTACCTCGCGCCTGAACTGCACCGCAAGGGCCTGGGCCGTGCGTTGCTGGCCGAGCTGCTGGCACGGCTTGAAGCGGTGGGCGTACGCAAGGCCATGGCCGTGATCGGTGATTCGGCCAACGCCGGCTCGGTGGGCGTGCACCGCTCGCTCGGCTTCACCGAAGTCGGCACCATTGCATCGTGCGGCTGGAAGTTCGGCGCCTGGCGCGACATCGTGATCATGGAAAAGACCTTGGGCGCAGGCGACACGCAGCCGCCGGTGGATGCACCCGCCGCATAATCGCAGCATGCAAGCAACTGCCTCCCCAGCCCCTAAAGCGCCCAAAAACAAAACCCTCGCCGCCTGGCTCGCTTTTATCGGCGGTCAACTCGGCGTGCACCGTCTTTACCTGTTCGGCCTTGGCGACGTGTGGGCCTGGCTGCACCCCATCGCAGCGGCGCTGGGCTGGTGGGGAGTCGAGCGCGTACGGCTTTATGGGCAAGATGACCACCTCGCCTGGGTGCTGATTCCGCTACTGGGCTTTACGCTGGCCGGCACGGCATTGACCGCCATTTACTACGGCCTGATGCCAACGGAAAAATGGAATGCGCTGCACAACACGGGCACGCCGGCCACCCAGGCGGGCAACACCAACTGGCTGACCATAGGCGCCGTGGTGTTTGCGCTGCTGTTTGGCACTATCTCACTGATGTCCAGCATAGTCTTCAGCTTCCAACGCTACTTCGAGTACCAGGTCGAAGAGGCCAAGAAAATCAGCCAGTAGATAGAGCCCCCACGGTCGCTCACTTCGTGTAGCTTCCTGCCCCCCGAGAGGGCCGCCCGCCTGCGGTCTGGCAAAGCCAGTCCCGCGGCTCATGCTGGCTTTAAG
>NZ_JBFUCA010000491.1:0-3158 GCF_056405475.1 Polaromonas sp. P1_G4 | reverse complement strand
GAACGTGGGCAGCTCAGACTTTTCCCTGCCAAGCGGTGCCGGCGGTTTTCCTTCCGACAACAGGGACACGTCGTACAACATCTACGGCGGCAGCTATTTCAACAACAACTTCGGCCTGGAACTGGGCTATACCGATTTCGGCAAGATCAACCGTGGCGGCGGGCAGACCGATGCAGAAGGCATCAACCTGAGCCTGGTCGGCCGTTTGCCAATGAGCAACTCCTTCAACCTGCTGGGCAAGCTGGGGACGACCTATGGACGCAGCCACGTGTCCGCCGCACCTGCGTCCGGCATTGCCACAGGCAGCGAAAGCAATTGGGGCGTGTCGTATGGCCTGGGGGCCGAATGGGCATTCACCCCTACCTTGTCGGCGGTGCTGCAGTGGGACGAGCATGACATGAAGTACCCCGGTGGCGGCAAGGAACGCCTCAGCACCACCAGCATAGGCCTGCGCTACCGCTTCTAGGCCGTTGTGGCAGCGTAGCCAACAGCCAAAAGCCCGCATGCCTTTCATGGCATGCGGGCTTTTTTCATGTTTTCGCTTCACGCATTCACTATCAATTTCATAGCTGCTTGCGCCCGCTATTCTTTGCTTTCAAGCATTTTCTTCTTATAAAACCGCGTGCACGTGCGGTGCCAGCATCTCCTGCAACAGCCAGGTTCCGGCACGGCCCAAGGGGCGCTGGCGTGACCATACGGCGTCCACAGGCACCCTGCGCGGCCAGCCGCGCGCATGAAGTTCGACCAGTTTGCCAGCGGCAAAGCGCGTCACCATCCAGCGCGGAATGGCCGCCCATCCAAAACCCAACACCGCCATTTCCAGCAGCATGAGATAGCTGGGAGCGGACCAGGCGCGGCGCGACTGGCGCGCCCCATGTGAGCCCCGGACTCCCTGCGCACCCCGCTCCATCTCTATATAGGTATCCAGCCGCAGCTCCCTGAAATTGACCAGAACGTCGGGCGTGATGTCTTTCATGCTGGCCAATGGGTGGGCGGCCGCCACAAACAGGGTGATTTCAGACTGCTCGGCAATCGTGGCCGAACCGATGTCCGGCGGATAAGCGCCCTGGGCTGCTACCACGCCAATGTTTGCCCGCCCTGTTTGCACCAGCGACACTAGGTCGCCGTGTTCGGCAATCAGGCACTCAAACTCCAGGTCGGGAAAGCTTTTCTCAAAAGCCGAAAGCATTTCTTCAAACCGGTCTGACTGGTAGGTGTCCGACCAGACCACGCTGAGCCTGGGCTCAAGGCCGCCCCCAAGCTGGCTGGCAGCGCGGTCAAGCCGGTCACTGGCAGCGAGGATTTCCTGCACCTTGCCCAGCATGACCCGTCCGTGTTCCGTCAGTGCCGGCTTTCGGCTGCTCCGGTCAAACAGGTTCAGGCCAAGGTCGATTTCCAGGTTGGCAATCGCACTGCTCACCGTCGACTGGCTTTTGCCCAGTTTGCGGGCCGCAGCCGAGAACGAACCCAGGGTCGCAGCCTCTGCAAAAGCGGTCAAGGCTTCCGGGGAATGGCGCATGGCAGTCTTCCATCTATTTTTTCGATGATTATTGATTTTAATGTATTCGAAATAGCGATGAAAATACAGTCATGACAGTAAGGCATCTCGCCTCAACGGTCGGCAAATCATTCAGAACGCGCATCATGAGCCTCCAAAAATCCCTGAAAGAACGGTTTTTCCACGCCCTCGGCTTTGAAATCCTGGCCATCGCCATCTGCGCACCACTAGGCGCCTGGCTACTCGGCTATTCGCTGGCGCACATGGGCCTGCTGACCCTGATGGTTTCGCTGATGGCGATGAGCTGGAACATGGTGTTCAACGCCCTGTTTGACCGGGCGCAGCGCCGCATGGGCTTTCAGCGCACGCTGGCGGCGCGTGCCGTGCATGCTGTGCTGTTTGAAATCGGCCTGATCATCGCGGTGGTTCCGCTGGCGGCCTGGTGGCTGGACATCGGCCTGTGGGAAGCCTTTGTACTGGACATTGCGATCGTGCTGTTCTTCCTGCCCTATACCTTCTGCTTTAACTGGGCTTACGACCATGTCCGCTCACGGGTGGTGGCGCGCCACGCGCGCAAAGCCCAGCTGGCCAGCCGCACGGCCGGCGGGCAGCAGCCGGCGCCCGCGCTACTTTGTGCAGCGCCTGCCGCCGGCAAGTGCCTTACTTCATCTGCACAGAGCCCGACACGATGACCAATACCGTGCTCTTGCCGGCTTCCACAGGCACTGATGCATCGGCCATTTCGGCCTTGGCCGACATCGCCATCATGCGGGGACGCGGTGGAGAGCCCTGGTCGTTGGCATTCACCGAGACTTCGCGCAGCGAGTAGCCGGCAAAACCAAAACTGCGCGCCACCTCACTGGCCTTGGCCTTGAAACGCTCAATTGCGAGCGCCTGGGCCTCGCCCTCGACTTTGGCGCGCTGCTCGCGGCTCAATGCAAAACTGACGTTGCCCATGGTCAGGGTCTGGATCTTGCCCGCCGTGCTGGTGATGCGCGGGAAGTCCTTGCCTTCCAGCACCAGTTCGGTGGAGCCCTGCCAGCCATTGATCTTGCCGTCCTTGCCATAGCGCGGATACAGGCTGAAATTCCCGGTGCGCACCTCCATCTGGCCGGGCGCCGCCGCCTGCTTGGCCTGGGTCAGCGCAGTCTCAAGCGCCTGCCTGAGCTGGCTTTGCACGACGCCCGCGTCAGCACCATCACGGGTTGTGGTCAATGAAATCGACAACAGGTCCTGCTGCACCTCCACCGAGCCACTGACCGATAACTGGGCCACGTTCTGCAGGGATTCGTGGAAGTTGGTCTGGGCCATGGCATGGCTACCCAGCACTGCGCCTGCCAACAGGACACACAAAGCGATCGATTTTGGAGCTCGCATCGGAATTACCTTTCGGGGTGGTGAATTTCAGCCGCTTCTGGCTAAAAAAGACAAGCGTGAAATGGAGGGGGAAATCATGGTGAACATCCGGAACGCTGCAAATCAAGCAGCCTGTTCACCGCAAGTAACCAGGCGCATTCGCCCGGCATTGCTCTTACAAGGGCCCGCCAGCGCGGTGCCCAGGGAGCGGCCGCTTATTTTTACATGTGTTTTTTCAATCGAATGTAGGCGCATTGCCATAGTCAACACGCACACTTGCATGTGGCCGCAACTTTTGTAACAG
>NZ_JBFUCA010000490.1:0-3160 GCF_056405475.1 Polaromonas sp. P1_G4 | reverse complement strand
GCACTTCCAGTCGGGTGGGCTGAAGCCGCGCCTTGAGCTGCTGCTCGATCTCGTGGGTGCGCACGGGCAGGGCGCTGGAAACGCCGGCGTTCATGGTGTGGCGCCTGGTTTGATGTGCTTGTTCAGGTACACCGCCTGCGCAAGCACAAACACCACCATCAGACCGAGGCCACCAAACAGCTTGAAGTTGACCCAGGTGCTGGTGGAAAACGTGAAAGCCACCCACAGATTGAGCAGGCCCATCACGGCAAAAAAACCAACCCAGCTGAAATTGACCACGCGCCAGATCGGGTCAGGCAAGTTCATCTGCGCGCCCATCAGCGACTTGATGCCGTTTTTCTTCCACACCAGCTGCCCCAGCAGCAGCGCGCCGCCCATCACCCAGTACAGTACCGTGGGCTTCCATTTGATGAAGCTCTCGCTGTGGAAATAGATGGTGGCGCCGCCGAGCACCGTCACCAGCCCCAGGCTGATCCACAGCATGGTGTCGACCTTCTTGCCGCTTACCTTGAGCCAGAGGATCTGGGCCAGCGTGGCAACGATCACAACCACGGTAGCCAGCAGCACAGGCGCTTCAGCCGCACCCACCACTCCCCCGGAAACCATAAAACCCAGCCACTCGGTGGCTGTAGCGGCGGCCCAGTCCTTGTTGCCTTCGGCGTACTTGAACATGCCGAAAAAAAGGGCGATCGGCAAAAAGTCGAAAAGAATTTTCATAAACAGATTATCGCGGGGTAAAAGAAGCGAAAGAGCTCACTGGCGTTGGGTCCCGAATTAGCAAGCATGAGCCGCGGAACCGGCTTTGCCGGGCCGCAGGCGGGCGGCCCCCTCGGGGGGGCAGGAAGCTACGCGCAGCGAGCGACCGTGGGGGCTTCACTTCTTCTTGAAATCAAGCGCTGCCGAGTTCATGCAGTAGCGCAGGCCTGTGGGAGACGGCCCATCGGGAAACACATGGCCCAGATGCGCGCCGCAGCTGGCGCACACGGTTTCGGTGCGCACCATGCCGTGCTTGCGGTCCACAATTTCCTCAATCGCGCCGGGCACGGCTTCTTCCGAAAAGCTGGGCCAGCCGCAGCCGGCGTCAAATTTGGTTTCCGACTCAAACAGTTTGGCACCGCAGCAGATGCAATGGTAGCTGCCGTCGGCCCAGACGGCTTCGTATTTGCCGGTGTAGGGGCGCTCGGTGGCGGCGTGGCGCGTGACTTCAAAGGCCGCAGGCTCAGCGCCTTTTTCGGCCAGCAGGGCCTTCCACTCGGCGTCGGTTTTCTGGATCTTGGTGCTCATGTTCTGTTCCTGGCGTGAGTTGGCGGAGGTGTTACGAACTGCAACTGATTTCAATGGATGAGGCCCAGTCTGGGGGGAAATCCGCAAAGCTCTCATGCCCCGGATGCTCCTCAAATGGGGCCTGCAGCAAGGCAAGCAAGGTGTCGACCCCGGAAAAGTCTTTTAGTTTCGCGGCGCGTATGGCTTCTTCCCCCAAATGGTTGCGCAGCACGAACTTGGGATTGTTGTTAAGCATCAAATCAGCCCGCAGCCCTTGATCCACTTGCGCAAGGCGCTCTGAATACTGTAGCGCCCAGGCGTTGAAGGATTCCCGGTCAAAGAACAGGTCACGCAGGGGTTCATGGCCGCTTTGTGCCGTGAAACCATTCAGGCGCCGCCAGAAGATGGTGTAGTCCACCTTGTTGGCGGCCAACAGTTTGAAGGTGTTGTCCACCAGGGCCTTGTCCTCGGATTGCTCGTCCGCCAGGCCAAGTTTGCCGCGCATTCGGGCCTGCAATGCCTCAGGGAACACGGTTTTGTAGGGTTCCAGGGCTGCAAGAGCCTGCTCCTGGTCTTCAATCAGCGGCAGCAAAGCCTGCCCCAGGCAAAACAGGTTCCAATAGGCCATGTTTGGCTGCTTGTTATAGGCGTATCGGCCCTGGGTGTCCGAATGGTTGCAGATGTGGCCAGGATCAAACGCATCGAGAAACTGGAACGGGCCATAGTCAATGGTCAGCCCCAGGATGCTCATGTTGTCGGTGTTCATGACGCCATGGCAAAAACCTGCAGCCTGCCACGCAGCCATAAGGTGTGCGGTCTTTTCGCTGACGGCCTCCAGTAGCGCCGCATAAGGTTGCTTTGCCTTGCGGCAGGCGGGGTAAAACCGGTCGATGACGTAGTCGGCCAGCACCTTGAGCTGCGCATGCTGGTCGTTGTAGCTGAAATGCTCGAAGTGGCCGAAGCGGATGAAGCTTGGCGCGGTGCGGCTCACCACGGCGGCGGTCTCGATCTCCTCGCGCCGCACGGCTGCATCGGAGCCGGTAACGCACAGCGCCCGCGTGGTGGGAATGCCCAGGCCATGCATCGCTTCCGAGCACAAAAATTCGCGAATCGAGCTGCGCAGTACAGCCCGGCCATCACCCATGCGGGAGTAGGGTGTTTTGCCGGCGCCCTTGAGCTGGATTTCCTGCGGCCCGCGCGGAGTACTGATTTCGCCCAGCAACAAGGCGCGGCCGTCACCGAGTTGCCCGGCCCAGACGCCAAACTGGTGACCGCTGTAGACGCTGGCCAACGGCTCGGAGCCAGGCAGGACGCCATTGCCGCTCAAGGCTTCCAGGGCTGCCTGTGATTCAAGCCATTCTGCGCCCAGTCCCAGCTCGTGCGCCATGCTGCGGCTGCGGCCAACCCAATAGGGGTCAGGCAGGGACTGCGGCCGCAAGCGGGTGTAGAAGTCGCCACCCAGTTGGGCGAAGCTGTTGCTCCAGGTCAGCGAGGTACCGGCAGAGGAACCTGCATCGTCGGGCGCCGGAAGGTTTGCAGAGGTCATCGGCAAATTGTCCCCTACCTGACATGAACCCGTGATTTCACGGGCAATCCCGCATGACCGTCATGGTGCGCTGCGGCATGATGACCGCTTGCTGAACACTATTTAACCAATGGAGACTTCCCGATGCTTGGGTTAATGCAAAGCCAGCCGCTGCTGATTTCCGGCCTGATCGAATTCGCGGAGCGCCATCATGGCGACGCCGAAATCGTCTCGCGCCGCGTGGAGGGCGACCTGCATCGCTACACCTACAAGGATGTCGCCCATCGGGCGCGCCGGGTTGCCAATGCGCTGGACGGCCTGAAGCTCGCATTCAGCGACCGCGTTGCCACGCTGGCCTGGAACGGCTACCGG
>NZ_JBFUCA010000489.1:0-3164 GCF_056405475.1 Polaromonas sp. P1_G4 | reverse complement strand
AGGTAGGGAGTTGCATGGTGAATACGCTTTCATTCCGGGTGAGAAATCAGAAAGATCCGGGTCCAGGGCATCCGGAAGACCGCAAGCTTAAATGACCAGGCGTTTTCCCGACAGAGCCAGAAAGCCTGATTCTGTACCGATACAGATGGCGGGTTCGTTCATCTGCCCAGGGCCTGATTTCGCTGCGGCGCTGAAAGGCACAATGAGCGCATGCGCGCCCTGCTCTCAAGCTTCTCCTGGCGGGAATTGCAACACCACCCCTGGCGCAACGCCGCCGCCGTAGTGGCCGTGATGCTGGGCGTGGCCCTGGCGTTTTCAGTACAGCTCATCAATGCGTCGGCACTCAGTGAGTTCTCACAGGCGGTGCGCGCGGTCAACGGTCAACCCGACCTGGAGCTGCGTGCCGTGCAGGGCAGCTTTGACGAGGCGGTGTACGCGCGCGTGGCCAACCATCCGCAAGTCGCGCTGGCCAGCCCGGTGCTTGAAATCAGCACGTATGCGCTGGACGGCACCTCCCCCACCGGCCGCCTGCCGCTGCGCATCATCGGCATCGACGCGCTGGCGGTGGCCGCCATCGCGCCGTCGCTGATGCCGGTGCCGTCTTCCGACGCGGGACGCTTCGCCCTGTTTGCGCCTGGCAAGGTGTTCTTGAACCCCGCCGCGCAGCAAGCATTGCACTCGCCGGAGTTGCGCCTGCAAAGCGGCCTTGAACTGCGCAGGGTTTCTGTGGCCGGCAGCGTCGGCGCCGGTGGCGGGCCCCTGGCCGTGATGGACATTGCCGCCGCGCAAGAACTCTTCGGCAAGGCCGGACAACTCTCGCGCATCGACCTCAGGCTCAGCGCCGGCGCCGATGCGCGCCGTGTGATCGAGTCGCTGCAGCTGCCGTCCAACATCACCGCCACGGCGCCGGGCGATGCGGCCGAACGCGTCAGCAACCTGTCGCGCGCCTACCGCGTCAACCTGACGGTGCTGGCATTGGTGGCCTTGTTCACAGGCGCCTTCCTGGTGTTTTCGGTGCTCTCGCTGAGCGTGGCCAAACGCGCGCAGCAATTCGCGCTGCTGGGCGTGCTGGGCCTCACGGGCCGCGAACGCCTGCAGCTGGTGCTGGCCGAGTCGCTGCTGCTGGGCGTGGCCGGCAGCGTGCTGGGCATCGCGCTGGGCTCCGGCCTGGCTGCGCTGGCGCTGCGGCTGCTGGGCGGGGACCTGGGGGGCGGCTACTTTTCCGGCGTCGCACCTACCCTGCAATGGAACGGCTGGGCCGCACTCACTTACGGCGCGCTGGGAATTGCCGCCGCCGGCGTGGGCGGCTGGTGGCCGGCTCGTGCGGCGCAAAAACTRCCGCCCGCGCAAACCCTCAAGGGCCTCGGCGCCGCGGCAGGCACCGGCAGCGGCCACTGGTTCAGTATCATTTTGATAGCTGCCGGCGCTCTGCTGGCGCTGGTTCCACCGCTGTTTGGCATTCCACTGGCGGCCTACGTGTCGGTGGGCTTGCTGCTGGTCGGCGGCATCACCGCCTTGCCCTGGCTGATTTCGCTGATCTACAACCGGCTCAGCCCCTGGGTCGCCCACCGGCTGCTGCCGCTGCTGGCCGTGGAGCGTGCGCGCCGCGTGCGCGAAAGCGCCGCGGTGGCCGTGAGCGGCGTGGTGGCATCACTGAGCCTGGCCGTGGCGCTCACGGTGATGGTGACCAGCTTTCGCGAGTCTGTAACGCAATGGCTGGACGTGGTGCTGCCGGCAGACCTGTATGTGCGCACGGCGCTGGGAACCTCCGCCAGCGATACGGCGTATTTCTCGCCGGAGTTTGTGGATGCGCTGGGCCGCCTGCCCGGCGTGGCGCGGGTGGGCAGCCTGCGCACCACGCAGCTGCTGCTGGATACCGCCAGGCCCAGCGTCACCCTGATCGCCCGCCCGCTGGACAACCCGGCCACCGCGCTGCCGCTGGTGGGCCAGGCATTGCCGGTGCCGCCCGGGCACATCGGCATCTACGTGAGCGAGCCGATGGTGGACCTGTACGCGGCACGCCCAGGCACCGTCTTTCGCCCACTTTCACAAGCTTTTATGGCTCTAGACCAATCAGGATCTGCGCGATCTGCTCCTGATTTAATAGCAAGCAAGGTGGGATCCGAAACGCCCGTGTTTTATGTGGCGGGCGTCTGGCGCGACTACGCACGCCAGTTCGGCGCCATCGCCATGGCCCATGCGGACTTCGAACGCCTGACCGGCGACCGGCGCACCAACGACCTCGCGCTGTGGCTGAAGGAAGGCGCCAGCGACAGCCAGGTGCAGCAGGCCGTGCGCGGCCTTGCCGAACAGCAGTCCGGTGCCGGCGCGCTGCTGGAGCTGGCCTCCGTCAGCCAGCTGCGCGCCACATCGCTCCGGATTTTTGACCGCAGTTTTGCCGTCACCTACTGGCTGCAGGGCGTGGCGATCGCCATCGGCCTTTTCGGCGTGGCCGCCAGCTTCAGCGCCCAGGTGCTGGCACGCCGCAAGGAGTTTGGCCTGCTGGCGCACCTCGGGCTGACACGCCGGCAAATCCTGGCCGTGGTGGCCGGCGAAGGCGCAGCCTGGACGGTGATAGGCGCGCTTGCGGGGCTGGCCCTGGGGCTCGCGGTATCGACCGTACTGGTGTACGTGGTGAACCCGCAAAGCTTTCACTGGACCATGGACCTGATGGTGCCCTGGCTGCGCCTGGCCCTGCTGTGCGCCGCGGTGGTGGTGGCCGGCACCGTGACGGCCTGGCTGGCGGGCCGCGCGGCCGCAGGCCGGGACGCCGTGCTGGCGGTGAAAGAAGACTGGTAAGCCTTGCCCCTTTGCGGCATTTGCCGCGAAAGGATGCGCACGGGCAAGGGGCAGCCCCCCCGTGCACCGTCCTACAGGCGTGGAGGCCGGTTTCCGACGCCATCCGGCCGCTCCCGGCATCACACTGTGACTCATGCGGTGGCCGTCAAGTGCGCAGGTGTTTTGCCAGCCCTTGTCTCCCACGCCCTTTTTTCTCTTTCAAATGCCTGCGGAGAACGCGATGACCACCAACACCAGCCCCCTGACCGGCGCCAACGCGAACCCGACGGGCAAGTTCTCACGGCATGCCTCCTCCCGGCCGTCCCACGGCTTGCAGCTCACCCGCAATGACGACGGCAGCGTGACCCTGGCACTCAACCAGCCCC
>NZ_JBFUCA010000488.1:0-3190 GCF_056405475.1 Polaromonas sp. P1_G4 | reverse complement strand
CAAGAGCCAGGGCGCCTCCACCATCACCATGCAGGTGGCCCGCAATGTCTATCTGTCAGCCGAGAAAAGCTATACCCGCAAGATCTATGAAATCCTGCTGACCTTCAAGCTGGAGCACCTGCTGACCAAGGACCAGATCCTTGAGATCTATATGAACCAGATTTTTCTGGGAAACCGGGCTTATGGCTTTGCCGCGGCCTCAGAGGCCTATTTCGGCAAGCCCCTGAAGAACATCTCCATCTCCGAGGCGGCCATGCTGGCGGGCCTGCCCAAGGCACCTTCGGCCTACAACCCCATCATCAATCCCAAGCGAGCCCGGGCCCGGCAGCTCTACATCATAGAGCGCATGGAAGAAAACGGCTTCATTACCGCCGAACAGGCCAAGGCCGCAAAAGAAGAAGAACTCAAGGTCAGGACCGGGCCCGATGCAGGCCGGGTACACGCGGAATACGTCGCTGAAACCGTGCGCCAGCTGGTTTACAACCAATACGGGGACGAAACCTACACCCGCGGGCTGAATGTCTATACCACCCTGCGTGCCACCGACCAGACCGTCGCCTACAAAGCCTTGCGCAAGGGCATCATGGATTATGAGCGCCGGCAAATTTACCGGGRCCCCGAGAAGTTCATCGATCTGCCGGCCAATGCACAGGAAACGGAAGATGCGATTGACGACGCACTGACCGACAACCCCGACAACGGAGATGTGATGTCGGCCATCGTGCTGGAAGCCAATCCCAAACGAATTCTGGCCATGCGCCAGAACAGCGAAACGGTTGAAATTACCGGCGACGGCCTGAAACCCGCCCAATCCGGGCTGACTGACAAGGCCGGGCCCAACATCAAGATTCGCCGCGGCGCCTTAATCCGCGTGGCGAAAACACCGAAAAACACCTGGGAAATTACCCAGCTGCCTGAGGTGGAAGGCGCTTTTGTGGCCCTTGATCCGCGCGACGGTTCCATCCGGGCACTGGTGGGCGGGTTCGATTTCGAAAAAAACAAGTTCAACCATGTGACCCAGGCATGGCGCCAGCCGGGTTCCAGCTTCAAGCCCTTTATTTACTCCGCCGCCCTCGAGAAGGGCTTTACCCCAGCGACCGTGGTGAATGACGCCCCGCTGTTTTTCGACGCGGGCGTCACTGGCGGCCAGCCTTGGGAGCCAAAAAACTACGACGGCACTTTCGACGGTCCCATGAGTCTGCGGACCGGCCTGAAGAAATCCAAGAACATGATTTCCATCCGCATACTGCAGGCTATCGGCGCCCCGTATGCGCAGGACTGGATCACCCACTTTGGCTTTGAGGCCGAAAAACATCCCGCCTACCTGACGATGGCGCTGGGCGCCGGATCGGTCACCCCGATACAAATGGCCACCGCTTATTCGGTATTTGCCAACGGCGGTTACCGCGTCAATCCCTACCTGGTCACCAAAATCACCGACCAGCGCGGCAAAGTCCTGCTGGAAAGCAAGCCCCCCGTGCTGGACGAATCAGCCCGGGCCATCGATGCGCGCAATGCGTTCATCATGGACAGCCTGCTGCAGGAAGTCGCACGCTCAGGTACGGCGGCCAAAGCGCAAGCCACGCTCAAACGCCCCGACCTTTTCGGCAAGACCGGTACCACCAATGACTCGATCGACACCTGGTTCGTGGGGTTCCAGCCTACGCTGACAGCGGCGGTCTGGATGGGTTACGACACGCCGAAAAAACTCGGCGACCGTGAAACCGGTGGCGGCCTGAGCCTGCCCATCTGGATCAACTTCATGGAATACGCACTCAAGGGCGTGCCGGTCACCGAATACCCACCGCCCGAAGGTGTCGTCAACGTTGGCGGGGAGTGGTATTACAGCGAATATGCCAAAGGTTCCGGAGTCAGCACAGTCGGTATACAACAGGACCCGGCAGCCGCCGGCACCCCGGCTACGCCAGGGGCGATCCAGGTGCTGCCGCCTTCAGACGAGAAAAAGCGCATCCTGGATCTGTTCAAAAACTGACATGAAGCGCATCAAAAAAGGGCTCCACAGAGCCCTTTTTTGTTTTGGTGCCACTCAAGGCACGCCTGCAAGCTTCGGCAGCTACGCCTTATTGACTTCAGCCGGCGCCGCGAACACCAGTGCCTGGCCGGCCTGCTCACTGGCATAGCGAGACAAATTGGCAAAAAACTCGCTCGAGTCCTTGGTGTCAGCCCATTGACCGCCACTGTATTTGTAGTGGAATCCGCCGGCCTTGGCCGCCATCCATATTTCCTGCAAGGGTTTCTGGAGGTTGATGATGATCTGGCTGCGGTTGGAGAAAGTCAGCGTGACCATGCCGCCGGTGCGCTGGTTATCAATGTCCGCGTCGGTCTCATCATTGATACGGTCACAGGCGGTTTCAACGGCCCTGAGTGCACTCTCGGCCAGATCCTGGTATTCAAGGTCCGTCATTACAATCCCATCATGGTTTCTTCAGCTCAAATTTTAGGCCGCATCCGCCCTTCGGCCTCCCGCTATGGCCTTGCTGCAATTGTGGTCGGCGCGGCCTTGCTGGGCGGTTGCGGACAAAAAGGCGCACTTTACCTGCCAGTTCCCCCGAAGGTGCCGGCCACKGCCACCACAGCACCGCCGGCTGCCGCGCCTGCGACGCCGGCGTCAGCCGCTCGCTGACCAGCAACCTGGCCGATTCATTGAAGATTCAGGCCATCCGGTGGCTGGGCCTTCAATCTAAAGGCTCCCGACCGTTCATGCCGTCAATCGATCATGGCGCGCAAGCCCTGCGCTCCTTAAGATAGTTGCCAATAACTCCAACCGCTTCAAAGCCCATTCTTCATGACCCGCCAACCTCTCCCCGGCCATCCCCATTTCGCTTACCGCGATACCGAGCTGTTTGTTGAAAATGTCCGGCTTGGCGATCTGGCCGCGGCACACGGCACGCCGCTGTTTGTGTATTCCAAGGCGGCCATGCTTTCGGCGCTGGCGGCTTACCAGCGTGGCTTTGCAGGGCGCAACGCGCAAATTTGCTATGCCATGAAAGCCAATTCGTCCCTCGGCATCCTGCAGGCGTTTGCCCATGCGGGTTGCGGCTTCGACATCGTTTCGGGCGGCGAACTCACCCGCGTACTGGCCGCTGGTGGCGAGGCCCGGAAGATCATTTTTTCAGGCGTAGGCAAAACCTGCAGCGAAATGCGCCAGGCCCTGAGCGCCGGCATCGGC
>NZ_JBFUCA010000487.1:0-3209 GCF_056405475.1 Polaromonas sp. P1_G4 | reverse complement strand
CGAAATCAAGCGTGCGGTGCAAGGCGGCCAGGCCCAGATCGGTGAAGTGCTGCTGGTCAATTTCGAAAACGAGAATCCGATTTACGGCGTCGATGGCATTCCTTTTTTGGCCACCTCTTACGCTGATTCCAAAAAACTCTACGAAGCCCAAAAGCCCGTACTTGATAAATTGCTGGGCACACAGGGCATGAAGCTGCTCTATACCGTGGCGTGGCCACCGCAAGGCATTTACAGCAAGAAAGAGCTCGCCTCGGTTGCCGACCTGCGCGGCATCAAATGGCGCGCCTACAGCCCCGCCACCGCCAAGATTGCCGAGTTGATCGGCGCGCAGCCGGTCACCATCCAGGCGGCTGAACTCTCGCAGGCGCTGGCCACTGGCGTGGTGGAAAGCTACATGAGCTCGGGCTCGACCGGCTATGACTCCAAGACCTATGAAAGCATCAAGTACTGGTACGACACCCAGGCCTGGCTGCCCAAGAATGCCGTCATCGTGAACAAAAAAGCCTTTGATGCGCTCGACCCCGCCACACAGGCGGCCCTCACCAAGGCCGCGGCGGACGCCGAAGTGCGCGGCTGGAAGCTCAGCGAGGAAAAGAACGAGTGGTACAAAAAGGCCCTGGCCGACAAAGGCATGAAGATCGTCACGCCGCCGGCCAAGCTGGTCTCCGACATGAAGCAGGTCGGCACCATCATGCAGGCCGACTGGGTGAAAAAGGCCGGCCCTGACGGCGAAGCCATCATCGCCAACTTCAACAAGCTCAGGGCCGCGAAGAAGTAAGGCATACAACAAGGCAGGCCGTGCGCAAATTCCTCGACAAACTTTATCTGGCAGGCGGGGCCTTGGGCGCCGCCTTCATCGCCCTCATCGCGGTGCTGATGATCGCTCAAAGCATCCTGCGCGAATTCCGCGTTAACACCGGCGCCGTGAACGACGTGGTGGCCTGGTTTTGCGCGGCCGCCGCCTTCTTTGCCATGGCCCACGCATTCAAGCATGGCGACTTTGTGCGGGTGACCTTGCTGCTCGATTCAGTGAATGCAAAGACCCRCCGCGTGCTCGAGCTGGCCTCGCTTTTTATCGGCAGCGTGGCGGTGGCCTACCTGGCATGGTCGGCATGCCTCTTCACCTATGAAAGCTGGGAGTTCAACGACATCTCGCAAGGCCTCTTGCCCATGCCGATGTGGATTCCGCAGTTGAGCTTTGCGCTGGGCTCCATCCTGCTGCTGGTCGCCGTGGTCGATGAATTCATCATCGTGATACGCGGCGGCGTGCCGACCTTTGTGCGCGAAGTCGAAGAACGCCATGCGCGCGGCGACTTCTCTTCGGAAGTTTGAGCCTCAGCCTGCGTCTCTTTCATTTCCGTTTATTTTCCAGACTACAAAGACAACAACATGGATATCCTGATGGTGGGCGGCATCTTGCTGCTGCTCATGATGCTGCTGCTCTCGGGCGGCGTGTGGATTGCGATGACCCTGGCCATCTGCGGCTGGGTCGGGCAGGCCTTTTTCACAACAACCCAACCGGGCAAGAATCTCTTCAGTGCTTTCTGGGAAAGCAATGCCAGTTGGGAACTGGCAGCCCTGCCCCTCTTTATCTGGATGGGCGAGATTTTGTTTCGCACCAAGCTCAGCGAAGAGATGTTTGAGGGCCTGCGCCCCTGGCTCAACCGCGTGCCCGGCCGCCTCATGCATACCACCATCCTGGGCTGCGGGATCTTCGGCTCGGTCTCGGGTTCGTCGGCCGCCACTTGCGCCACGATTTCCAAGGTTGCGCTGCCTGAGCTGCTCAAGCGCGGCTACGACGAGAAGATCGCCCTGGGCTCCCTCGCCACCGCCGGCACGCTGGGTATTTTGATTCCCCCGTCCATCACCATGGTGGTGTATGCCGTCGCGGCCGACGCGTCCATCATCCGCATCTTCCTGGCGGGTTTTTTCCCGGGCTTTCTGCTGATGGCGCTGTTCTCGGGCTACATCATCTGGTGGAGCCTGCGCCATCCCGACAAGGTGCCCGCCGCCGACCCGCCTTCCACGTTCATGCAGAAGATCAGGCAGTCGGGCAACCTGCTGCCCTGCGCCGCGCTGATCGTTTTCATCTGCTGGGTGCTGATCAGCGGCTATGCCACGGCCACCGAATGCGCGGCTTACGGTGTGGCCGGTTCGCTGGGCCTGGCGCTGTGGAGCCGGTCACTGACATGGCAAAACTTCAAAGAGGGCCTGATGGGCACGACGCGCACCAGCTGCATGATCATGTTCATCCTGGCTGGCGCGGCATTCCTGACCAAAACCATGGCCTTCACCGGTATCCCGCGTGAGCTGGCCGAGTGGGTCAACAGCATGAACCTCTCGCCGTTTGCGCTGATCGGTGTGCTGACCATCGTCTACCTGATCCTGGGTACCGCGCTCGACGGCATCTCCATGATCGTGCTGACCAGCGCCGTGGTGCTGCCGATGATCCAGAAGGCCGGTTTCGATCTCATCTGGTTCGGCATCTTCATCATCCTGCTGGTCGAGATTGCCGAGGTCACGCCGCCGGTGGGCTTCAATCTTTTTGTGCTGCAAAACATGACCGGCAAGGACAGCAACACGATTGCACGCGCCGCCATTCCCTTCTTTGGCTGCCTGGTGGTGTGCATTGTGCTGATCACGGTATTCCCGCAGATCGTGACCAGCTTGCCTGATCTCGTCATGGGCAAAGATAAATAGATAGCGGCTCAGCGGACGCGCCAGGGCGACAGAAGTCTCTCATCGTCAGTCAGCGCCCAGGTCTCAAAGCCGGTGGCCTCTTCAATTGCGTGGCGGTACGGCGGCAAGTTGGTGCATTCAAGCACCACTGCCTGTAATGAAGGCTCTCGCTGCCTCAGGGCCACCGCAGCCGCCACTACATCGCCGCACGCCTTCTCCCTGTCCATGGTCGGGCGGTTACCCAGAATGGCAGTAGCAAATTCACTTTCAGGATCCACCCCCTGCACCACCACATCCGCCAGACGCTCATGCGCCACACCTGCGGCACGCAAGTGTTCCTCACCCAGCGCCGCTGAACTGATGGTCAGCACGCCCACCCTGGCGTGGCGTGCAAGCAGTACCGGCAGCTGAAGCAGGCTTGAAGTGACAACAGGAACCTCCACGGCCGCCTGCAATTCGTCCTGCAACAGCACGAGAAAACCGCAGCTGGTGGTGATGGCCAACGCGCCCTCGCTCGCCAAGGCCTGCAC
>NZ_JBFUCA010000486.1:0-3211 GCF_056405475.1 Polaromonas sp. P1_G4 | reverse complement strand
GACTTGGCGTCCTCGAACATCGAGGTGAAGCGTGTTGGAGTGAATAGCAACTCTGTCTTGCCGAGTGTCCGAAGCATAATCGCCTGAAACTCTATAGAGCCTGGGGGATGCTTACCCCATCCGTCAACGGTCAACCCTTTGTCAGAGCGCCAACGGCCCAGCAACCAATCGGCGGGGCCGGAGGAAGGCGTTTTGGATGGCATCGATTGAGGTGACGAATTTCGACTTCTGGCCAAAAGCGGCCATCCGCTTTATAGCATCAGGCTCTACTTTCACACCCCGCAATGCGACGCGAGAGTTCGGAGCTGCGGGCCAGGAAGAAGCGATGCAGCTCGCGGGCATAGCCGCTGCCCACCGCTTGCTGGACAGAGGGACGCGCAGCGAGAGCGGCGCGCCAGGCCTGCACTTTTGGCAAATGTTCAAAGAATCCTGTTTCGCCCACGTCGTCCAGCACATCGAAATAACGAAACACCGGACCAAACACCGCGTCCACCATGCTGAAGGATGCTCCGGCGAAATAAGGGCCTCGATCCGGCAACACCGCCTCAAGCTGGGCAAGCCGGCGCCCAATATCTTCACGGTGCCGCGCCAGCGACGCCGCATCGGCCGCGTTGTAGAACGCGCCTATCGCATTGAGCAAGGCAGATCCGAACTCCATCCAGGCACGATGCTGTGCGCGCTTGAGGGCATCCGCGGGATGCAGGCGTGGCAACAGGGTGTCGTCCAGGTATTCGCAGATCACGGCCGATTCAAAAATCGCATCGTCATCTACCCGTAGCACCGGCGTCTTGCCCAGCGGCGAGATCGCCTTGAACCAGTCGGGCTTGTTGGCGAGGTCGACGTTGATTCGCTCGAAGGCGACGCCTTTTTCCGCGAGCACGATGGCTGCGCGCTGCACGTAGGGGCACAGGGTGTGGCTGATGAGGGTGAGCTTCATGGTGATGTCTTTCAGCGCAGATCAGCGCAGCACCAGCAGGCGGCTGCGGCGCGCGGCCCAGGCGCCGTCACCCAGCAGCCATTGGGCGAGCGAGGCGACCAGCAGAAAGAGCGGGTATTCCCAGCCGCCCTTGGGGCTGGTAAACACCCAGCCGTTGGGCCAGTGCACCCAGACGACCACCAGCAGCACCGGCGCCAGCAGCAGCGATGCCTGGCGGCCATAAAAGCCCAGCAGAAGCGCCGCGCCGCCGGCCAGCTCCACTGCCACGACAACGTAGGCCATGAAGCCGGGCAGGCCGACCGATTCAAAAAACAGCGCCGTGCCGGGCAGGGTGAAGACGAAGATTTTGAGCAGCGCGTGGGTGACCCACATGGTGCCAAGGGCCAGGCGCAGCAGGGTGGCGCCGTGGCTGGCGCTGGAGGTTTCGGAGGTTTCGATGGTCATGGTGTAAAGCCCGGCGAAGGGCGTAGCGTTGAAGGAGCCGCCACTTTACGATTGCAAAAATACAATGTAAATTGGCAATCATGAAACCATCTATTGCAAAAACGCAATACGCGCTGACGGCCTCTGACCTGGAAATTTTGCTGGCCATGGTGCGCGGCATGACGCTGGCCGAGGCCGCGCGGCGGCTGGGCGCGGATGCGTCCACGGTGTTCCGCTCGGTGCAGCGCATCGAAAAAAATCTGGGCCAGCGGCTGTTCGAAAGGTCGCGCCTGGGCTACCTGCCCACAGAGCCCATGCTGGGCCTGGTGCCGCATGCGGAGCGCGTGGAGGCCGAGCTTGAAGCGGTGCGCGCCAGCATGCAGCGGCCGCATGAAGGCGTTTCAGGCCTGGTGCGCCTGACCACGACTGACGCGGTATTGCGCGGGCTGGTGCTGCCTTCGCTCAAGCCGCTGCTGGCGCAGCATCCGCTGCTGCAGCTGGACATGCGCACCGGCAATGAACTCGTGAGCCTGAGCCGGCGCGACGCGGACCTGGCGCTGCGTGCAACACGCAAGCCACCCGACCACCTGGTGGGCCGCAAGCTTGGCACCGTGCGCTTTGTGCTGTGCGGGTCCAAAGCGCAAGCGAAGATGGCGTCGTCCAAAAAAATCCCCTTGCTTGATGCGCTGGCGAAACTGGACTGGATAGCGCCTGATGAATCGCTTCCGGAACACCCCTCGGTGCTGTGGCGGCGCAAGCAGTTGCCCAAGGTCACGCCGCGGCATTATGCGGACGGCATTGTGGCGGTGATGGATGCGATCAAGGCGGGGTTGGGGGTGGGCATTGTGCCGCGCTTCATGCTGGCGGGAGAGCCCGGGCTGGTGCCGCTGGCGGACACCCTGGCCGACTGCGAGTCAGACCTGTGGCTGCTGGCGCACGCGGAGTCGCGCCACCTGCGGAGAATTTCCGTGGTGTATGACCACTTTGCAAACAGCATCAGGCTGGCCTGATGCGGCGGGCCCCGGCGTCAAAACGCTGAAGTCCGGAAGACGACTTCCCCGCTGGGAACGTGCACGACGCGCACTTCCTGTCGCGTGGGGTCGGCCACACTTTTCACGGCCACCGCCACGGCCAGCGAATAGTCGGCGAAAAGATGGTTCGAGCTCGACGGCAGCAGGCTGCCTTCGGCCGGATCGACATTTTCAATGCGGTAGTCGTGCGGCGGTGCTTTAGCAGGTCTCATGATGCAAGCCCTCTCTGGTGAATGCCTCCATGGTAGGAGTTCATCCCGGCGCTGTGATGACAATCGCGCGTCAAAAACGTGACCATGAGTAAGCAAACGAAAACGCCTTTCGGCGTGGTCGCCTGCATTGGAGAAAGCTAAAGATGGGAAGGCGGCAGGTGTTGCACCATGCAGCGCGCAGGCCTTGAATTCATTGGCCAACCCGCAGAGCGCCTCGTATCAAGATGTACAGCACGATAAACACGATGAGACGAGGCTCGCAGGGGAAGCGGCCATTGCCTGGCAGGCAGCAATTCTCAGTGCAGGTCGCGCCTGGGATCGCGGTCGGAGAGCTCCAGGTTTTTCATCTCGACGGCCACCGACTTCAGCATGTCGAGCGCGGTCTCCGGCGTTTGCACAATGCCCAGCCAGCCGAACAGGTGGTGGCGCAGGAACAGCAGGATCTTGCCGGTCAACGGGTCGCAGGCAACCCAGTGCCGCGGGCTGTAGCTGGGCTCCAGCGCACTCAACGGTGGGCAGTCCAGCGGGTAGGGTGGGTCCATGTCGGCGCGCAAGCCGGCAAGGCTGGCGACGAGTTCTTCGAGTTCTTCGGCCTGCAACCTCAGGGG
>NZ_JBFUCA010000485.1:0-3231 GCF_056405475.1 Polaromonas sp. P1_G4 | reverse complement strand
CCATGATGCCGAAGCTGAAGTAGTAGGCCCGGAGCCCGTCGTTAAAAGTTTCCGCCGCCAGGCTCACCATGCGGCTGGCGCGTGTGGCAAACGCTTCACGGTCGAACTTCCCCACCTCAAACTCCTGCGGTGACGGCATGGAGCCAATCAGCAGGGCGACAAAGGTGTACTGGCGCATGGACCAGCTGAAGCGGAAAAACGCGTAGACAAACACCGCCACCATCAGCAGCACCTTGAGGTCAAAAATCAGCACCGAGGTGCGCACGGCAAACGGGATTTCGCGCACCAGCTCGGCCGCTTTGTCGGTGGTGCCCAGCAGCGCGAACAACCCGCCGATGATGATGATCGTGGTGGACGAGAAAAAAGCCGGCGTGCTGGAGAGGTTCTGCGTGATGATGCCGTCGATCACGCGCGGGTCGCGCGAGGTGGCCTGTATCAGCCAATGGTGCCGGTAACGGTTGGTGGTGCGCAGCAGCGAAGGCCGCTTGACCCCATAGTGCCGGGCAAACCAGGCATAGCCCATCCAGCCGCCAAAGAACCAGGCGATGGCCATCCAGTCGGACCAGGGAAGCAGGCTGAAAATTTGCATCGCGTGATCTTAAACGCTGGGCTTTCCCTCAAAAAGCTTTTGCCTGACTTGCCGGGCCTCAGCCCGCGGTGAACTTCCGCTCGGGCAACGGGATGAATTCGGTCTCCCCGGGCACCTGCCCCATGGCCTGGGCGGCCCAGTCCTCACCGGCCTGCACGATGCGTTCCTTGCGGCTGGAAACAAAGTTCCACCACATGAAGCGGTGCGCATCCAGTGCGTCGCCACCGATCACCACCAGGCGCGCCGGGGTGTTTGCGCTGAGCTGTACTGCTGTGCCGGGTAAAAGGGTCGCCAGCGTGTGCATCGCCAGCGGCTCGCCGTCCAGCAGCAGGTCGGCGTCCACCGCATACAGCGCCATCTGCGCTGCCAGTGGCGGCAACGTGAAAGGCGTGCCCGCCGCGAGCGCCACATCCAGGTAGAGTGTTTTTGAGAAAGTCTTGACGGGTGAGGCTTTTCCGAATGCCTCACCGACCAGGACACGCACCACCGCGCCGTCCACGGACACCTCTGGGATGCTGTCCGCAGGCGTGTGTGAAAAACCGGGTGCTGTTTCTTCAAACTCTGCGGGCAAGGCAGCCCACAGCTGCAARCCGTGGTTTACATATGCAGTACCACGCAGGTCGTCGGGCGCGCGCTCCGAATGCACAATGCCCCGCCCTGCCGTCATCCAGTTGATGGCACCGGGTTCTATGCGCTGGGCAGAGCCGATGCTGTCGCGGTGCATCATGGCGCCTTCGAACAGATAGGTCACGGTGGCCAGGCCGATATGCGGATGCGGCCGCACGTCATGGCTGGTACCGGGGTGTTCAGTCACCGGGCCGAAGTGGTCAAAGAAAATGAAAGGGCCAACCGATTGCTGCTGCGCAGAAGGTAGCAGGCGGCGCACCATGAAGCCGCCGCCCAGGTCCTTGTGATGCCCGGTCAGTTTCAGTGCAGCGCTCATGTCAGCCGTTCCACGTCCGTCGTGATTTCCGTCGTGACGGTGCTCATGAGTTTGTGCACCGGGCATTTCTGGGCAACGGTGTGCAATTCCTGCAACTGGGCATCCGTCAGGGCGCCCTTGATCTGGAGTTTGGTGGCAAGCTTGTAAACGCCGGCGCGCTCCTGAGAGTCGTCCCGTTCAACCCGCGTCTTTATCTCGTCGACGGGAATGCCCTTCTTGCGGGCGTACCACATCACGGTAACAGCCTTGCAGGCGCCGAGCGCCGCGTCATAGAGGTCATGGGGCGAGGGGCCGGCATCGTCACCGCCTTCTGCCAGTGACGCATCGGTAATCAGCGCGTGGCTGCGAATTTGCAGATGCTGGGCCAGCTCCGCCGGAGGATTGCGCCTGAGTTCAACGGTCATGACAATTCCTGTAAAAAAGAAAAAGAATCAGGGAGCGAATCTCGCTGCGATACCGGCCACGCGCCGTCCGAAGTTGCGGGCGTTGTCCAGGTCGCCTGCGTTCATTTCGCCGGCACCTGCATCCGATGGCGATTGTGCGACAGCGCCACTGTAAGAGCCGAGGTAGTTGGTGTCGCTGCGCACCGCCGCCTTGCTGTTGCTGGGCAGCACGCCCTGGCTGACCCAGATGCCGCCATGCTGCATGGCCAAAGTAAAGAGGTAATTCAGCGTCGACATCTTGTCACCGCTCATGGCTGCGCTGTTGGTGAAGCCGGCAAACAGCTTGTCCTTCCACGCCTGGGTGTACCAGGGTTTGGAGGAAGCATCGGCAAACTTCTTGAACTGCCAGCTGACGCTGCCCATGTAGGTGGGTGATCCCATGATGATGGCGGTGGCGGCATCGAGGGTTTCCCAGCCGCCTTCGGGCAGGTTGCCTTCGGCATCAATAGCTACCAGTTCAGCGCCCGCGCCCTCGGCGACTGACTGCGCCATTCGCTGGGTATGGCCGTAGCCGGAGTGGTAAATCACGACAACTTTGGGCATTCCGGGTCTTTCGCAGGAAGATGAATAAAGGAGAAGGATGAAATCTGGAACCCGCCAAAACAAAAAAAGCCGCAGCCGGGCGTGAACCCTGCTGCAGCCTTGCCGGCGAATCAGCCCTTGAGCTTGGCGTCCAGGCTCCAGGCGCCGCCGCCCCAGGCCGCCACGGTGAGCAGGCCGCCGACCACGGCGATGTTCTTGAAGAACATCAGTTGCTGCATCATGGCTTGCTCGGCGGGCACGCCCCAGTAGTTGTGGAAGATGAAGGTGATCACCACGGTGAAGAGCGCGATGCCGAGCGCGGCCCAGCGCGTCATGAAACCGACCAGCAGCAACAGGCCCAGTCCCAGCTCAATCGCAATGGCGGCAGCCGCGGCGACTTCGGGCAGCGGCACACCTTTGGAGGCGATGTAGCCGGCCGTTCCGGCAAAGCCGGCGATCTTGCTGAAGCCGGCAGGCACGAATAGCAAAGCCAGCAGCACGCGGCCGATGAGGGAAAGAGGGTTTTGCAGGGAATTGAGCATGACGAGTCCTTATAAATAAAGTAAACGGGGAAATGATGGAGGAAAAAAACACTCTGGGCAAGCGCCATGCGGCTGTACGCATTCGGCGCCCGACCTGGGTGATGGGTTACGGCATGTGACCGGGCGTTACGGTGCCAGGTCAAACACCAGCACCTCGGCGTCCTGGCCGTGGCCCAGTTGCAGTGTGCCTTC
>NZ_JBFUCA010000484.1:0-3248 GCF_056405475.1 Polaromonas sp. P1_G4 | reverse complement strand
GGCGTGAGTTCAGCCCAGGTCGGCTTGGCCACGACGGGCTTGGCAGGGACGGCCGGGGGCTTCACAGCTGCACTGGCAGGGCCTACGGGTTTAGGCGCCTGTGCAAGGCCCAGCATGGGCCAGGCCAGCAGGGTAGCCGTCACAAGCCCGAACGACAGCCATTGCAGTCTCAACCGCATGGAGCGGCCATCGACAGATGGGGCGCGTCGGGAGATTGCGCGCGGGATCATTGGGCCGTGGGGGCTTGGCGTGTGGCTTTGAGGTACTGGACAAAACCCGGGTCGGCAAAAGCAGCGGGCGGGAGTTCGTCAGTAAGCAACGCCACATCGACTTCTGCCAGTTCCTGGGCGCGGTTGTCGTTCTGGATCGAATTGATGGCCAGCAGGCCTACAACCAGTGCAACAAGTGGAAGGACCGAACCAATCCGTGCCCACCAGCTCAGGCCGTCATCAGATCCCCATGAAAGGGCGGCACTTGTGCCAACGCCGACGACGCTGGTGGCGGTTTGTGTTTTGGCGACTTTACGTTTTGAAACAGCTTGAGCGCGTGCGGCGCGCAGGCGCTCGGAAATGTCGTAAGGCAGGTCGGCAGCTCCCGCGGACAGGTAGGACGCGGTCTTCAGGCCAAAGCGGTCCTGCAGGATTTCGGCTCTTTTTTGTAGTGAGTTAGTCATAGTTTTATACCTTTGGCACTCAGGGCTTTGCTGAGGGCGTGAACTGCGCGGGAACAATGTGTTTTGACACTGCCCTCCGAACAGCCCATGGCGGCTGCTGTTTCAGCGACATCCATTTCCTCCCAGTAACGCATCAGAAAGGCTTCCCGTTGACGGCCCGGCAATTCCTTTACCTGCAGTTCGATCTCATGCAATATTTGCGCCCGCTCAGTAGCATCCTGGGCGCTCTCTGTACCCTCTGAGTTGGTAAGGCTCTCTAAAGTTTCCAGAAGATCGAAATCTCCGTCTTCTCCCTGCGATTCAAAGTCGCTCATGTTGGAGAAAAGCGCGTTCCGGGTCTTGCGGCGCCGGAACCAGTCCAGCGTGGTGTTGGCCAGGATGCGCTGGAACAGCATGGGCAGCTCGGCCGCAGGCTTGTCGCCATAGTGCTGGGCCAGCTTCATCATGCTGTCCTGAACGATATCAAGGGCAGCTTCTTCATCCCGCACGTGGTAGATGCTGCGCTTGAAAGCCCGTTTTTCAACGCTTTTCAGGAAATCCGAGAGTTCTTGTTCAGTTGCCAACGGTGTGGGGTTCCGGTTCGTCCAGCGCTGCACAKGGTGGTCTGCGGGTACTCGCAGGGCCGATGCCGATAAGGCATGCATCCAAGGATACAGCTGGAAAATTATCGCATCCCGGCCGGTACCGGATGCGATTTTTCACCGCTTGCAGCCATTGCGCAACGCGAAATGCCATAATACGGCCTGCAATTCAAAGGCAAACGGGTCACGACTCGGCGGTTTATGTTTCCGCTTATGGTTTTGGCCTCAAGTCTCGATGCCGCTTCACAAGAGTGGGCAAAGAGGCACCCAAGGTATTTCGTTAGAGAAATTCACAAAGGTTCATCATGGAAATCTCCAAAGCGGAAATCGCTTCCGCGGCAGCTGCGTCTGCACAAACAAATTCTCAAGAACTCCGCGGCGCGGAAATCCTCATGAAGTCCCTTCAGGCTGAAGGCGTCAAATACATGTGGGGTTATCCGGGCGGTGCAGTCCTGCATATTTACGACGCCGTCTACAAACAGGACTCGATCCAGCACATCCTGGTGCGTCATGAGCAGGCAGCTGTGCACGCAGCCGACGGTTATGCTCGCGCCACAGGCGAGGTGGGCGTGGCGCTGGTCACTTCCGGCCCAGGCGTGACCAACGCCGTGACCGGTATCGCGACAGCGTACATGGACAGTATCCCGATGGTCATCATCACGGGACAGGTCCCCACCCACGCCATCGGCCTGGACGCCTTCCAGGAGTGTGACACCGTCGGCATCACCCGGCCCATCGTGAAGCACAACTTCCTGGTCAAGGATGCGCGGCACATGGCCGAAACCCTGAAAAAGGCGTTTCATATCGCCCGCAGCGGCCGGCCCGGCCCCGTGGTCGTCGATATCCCCAAGGACGTGTCCTTCAACAAGGTGCCCTACAACGGCTATCCGCAAACCGTTGAGATGCGCTCCTACAACCCGGTGCGCAAAGGCCATGGCGGGCAGATCCGCAAGGCCCTGCAATTGCTGCTGGCGGCCAAACGGCCCTATATCTACACCGGCGGCGGCGTATTGCTCAGTAATGCCTCGCAAGAACTGCGCACGCTGGTCGACATGCTGGGCTACCCCTGCACCAACACCTTGATGGGCCTGGGCGCCTACCCGGCCAGCGACAAAAAATTCCTCGGCATGCTGGGTATGCACGGCACCATCGAAGCCAACAATGCGATGCAGCATTGCGACGTGTTGCTGGCTGTCGGTGCGCGTTTTGATGACCGCGTGATCGGTAACCCCAAGCATTTCGCGCAGAACGAACGCAAGATCATCCACATCGACATCGACCCTTCCAGTATTTCGAAGCGCGTGAAGGTTGATATTCCGATCGTGGGCGACGTGAAGGACGTGCTGACCGAACTGATTGCCATGATCAAGGAATCCGGCCTCAAGCCTGACGCGAACGCCCTGGGCGGCTGGTGGGACACGATTGAAGGCTGGCGCAAACGCGACTGCATGAAGTACAGCATGGGCAAAGGCGATGTCATCAAGCCCCAGCATGTGGTCGAAACGCTCTGGAAGCTGACCAAGGACGCGGACACCTACATCACGTCGGACGTGGGTCAACACCAGATGTGGGCTGCGCAGTACTACAAGTTCGACGAGCCGCGCCGCTGGATCAATTCAGGCGGCCTGGGCACCATGGGCGTCGGTATTCCCTATGCCATGGGCATCAAGCTGGCCAAGCCCGACTCGGAAGTGTTCTGCATCACCGGTGAAGGTTCGGTGCAGATGTGCATCCAGGAGCTTTCCACCTGCCTGCAATACAACACGCCGATCAAGATCGTGTCGCTGAACAACCGTTACCTGGGCATGGTGCGTCAGTGGCAGGAAATTGACTATGAAGGCCGCTACAGCAGCAGCTACATGGACGCACTGCCCAATTTCGTGAAGCTGGCCGAAGCCTACGGGCACGTTGGCATGTTGATCGAAAAGCCGCAGGACGTAGAGCCGGCGCTTCGCGAAGCCCGCAAGCTCAAGGACCGCACTGTGTTCATGGAC
>NZ_JBFUCA010000483.1:0-3250 GCF_056405475.1 Polaromonas sp. P1_G4 | reverse complement strand
CGCCACCTTTGTACATCCGCCTGTCGCCTTACCGGCTGACGGTGCGCAATGTGAAAACGGGCGCTTTCATTTCCGAAGTGCCCGAAATTGCGATTTCCCGCAGCCTCAAGCCCAAAGTGCTGGGCGCGGGCGATGACGCCGCCCTGCATAAATCGAGCAAGTCGGCACAGGTCCTCAATCCTTTCAGCCACCCGCGCTCCATGGTGTCCGACTTCACCCACGGTGAGCAGGTACTGAAGGCATTCGTCCGTAAACTTCRGGCCAGCCACGTGCTGGCTCCCGCGCCCCGCATGGTGTTCCATCCTCTGGGCGAGCCCGCAGGTGGTTTCACCCAGGTGGAAATACGGGCCCTCCATGAGATGGCCCTGGGGGCCGGCGCTTCAGAAGTCACCATGTGGCAGGGCCCGGAATTGACAGACGAGCAGGTGCTGTCGCGCAGCTACCCTTCCACGGGACAGGTACTGGAATGACCGCAACCGCCGGCACGGGCATCAGTGACCTGCGCGCGCTCACCCGGCAATTCCCCCACCAAGGGCGGCTTGAGCAAATTTTGCTGAGGCCAGCCCGCCGCAGCCCGGTGCTCAGCGTTGCAACCGTGACAGCACTGGCCGGCCGCGGGCTGGAAGGCGACCGGAGCGCGGCGGCGCCTGCCATTCGCCCGGAAAGCAGCAAACGCCAGGTCACCCTGATCCAGGCCGAGCACCTGCCCGTGCTGGCCGCACTGGCCCGGCTTGGCGCGGTGGAAGCCGCGAGCTTGCGGCGCAACCTGGTGGTGTCGGGCCTGAACCTGCTGGCGGCGAAGTCCCTTTTCAGGGACCAGCCCATGGTGCTGCACATCGGCGATGTGGTGCTGGAAATCACCGGCCCGTGCGAACCCTGTTCGCGCATGGAGGAAGTGCTGGGCCCCGGCGGATACAACGCCATGCGCGGCCATGGCGGGTTGACGGCGCGTGTGTTGCAGGGTGGCTTGCTGCGCGTCGGTGATGCCCTTGTCTGTGAATCTGCCAAATCCGATCGGGAGTCTCCGGCTCAACCGCTATTGATTTGATAGCTGCTTGCGCATGACCAGTAAGGAATAGGGCCATTTTTTGCATTATTTAAGATCTCAAGCCCCGCCGCCCAACCGCGAACCAGCACGGGTATTTCGCTTCCCTCATACTTGTTCCTCATCCACTTTTTGGCGCAGCGGCTTTCCATGAACAAAACTTCGGTCGACAAGCAAAAAATCAAATTCCTGCTGCTCGAGGGCATTCACCCCTCCGCGGTGGAGGTTCTCAAGGCGGCAGGTTACTCGCAGATCGAAAGCCTGGCCGGCGCGCTGCCCGATGACGAACTCAAGGCCAAAATCGCCGACGCGCATTTTGTCGGCATCCGTTCCCGCACCCAGCTCACTGCCGATGTATTTGCCCAGGCCGGCAAGCTGGCGGCGGTCGGCTGCTTTTGCATCGGCACCAACCAGGTCGACCTGAACGCCGCCCGCGAACGCGGCATTGCGGTGTTCAACGCGCCTTTTTCCAATACCCGCTCCGTGGCTGAGCTGGTATTGGCCGAGGCCATTTTGCTGCTGCGCGGCGTGCCCGAGAAAAGCGCCGTGGCGCACCGCGGCGGCTGGCTCAAGTCGGCCGAGAACGCCTACGAAATCCGCGGTAAAACGCTGGGCATCGTGGGCTACGGCTCCATCGGAACGCAGCTGTCGGTGCTGGCCGAAGCGCTGGGCATGCAGGTCGTGTTTTTTGACGTGGTAACCAAGCTGCCGCTGGGCAACGCCCGGCAGGTAGCCCAGCTCAAGGACCTGCTGGCCCAGTCCGACGTGGTGAGCCTGCATGTGCCCGAAACCAAAGCCACCCAATGGATGATGGGCGCGGCCGAGATCGCCGCGATGAAACCCGGCAGCGTGCTGATCAATGCCTCACGCGGCACGGTGGTGGAAATTGAACCGCTGGCCGAGGCGCTGAAGCAAAAAAAGCTGCTGGGCGCGGCAATCGACGTGTTCCCTGTGGAGCCGCGCAGCAACAAGGACATTTTTGAATCGCCCCTGCGCGGCCTGGACAACGTGATCCTGACGCCGCACGTGGGCGGCTCGACCATGGAAGCGCAGGAAAACATCGGCATCGAAGTGGCCGAAAAGCTGGTGAAGTACAGCGACAACGGCACCTCGACGTCTTCCGTCAACTTCCCCGAAGTGGCACTGCCGGCCCACCCGGGCAAGCACCGCCTGCTGCACATTCACCGCAACGTGCCGGGTGTGCTGTCGGAAATCAACAAGGTGTTTGCGGCCAACGGCATCAACATCGCATCGCAGTACCTGCAGACCAACGAAGCTGTGGGTTATGTGGTGATCGACATCGACGCGGCGCACTCCGACATCGCGCTGGCCAAGCTGGCCGAGGTGCCCGGAACCATCCGCAGCCGGGTTTTGTTTTGAACCGGGCTTGAGCCACGGCGCGCAACCGCTATCAAATATATAGCTGGTTGCGCCCGTCTCTATTGGGTTTCAGCCACTTTCCCAAGGAAAAGACCAGATTACTGCGCTGCCGGCGGCTGTAAACCCAGCAAGGTGGCCAGCGCCGCCGTTGACAATGAACCTTCATGTGACACCGTGGCGCCGGTCTGCGCGTGGGTTCCGACGATGGTGGGGATCGAAGCGAAACCCAGCCTGGTCATCAGCTCGGTGTTTTTGGCGACGGCTTCTTTTTGCGCGTCGATATTGCTGGCCGCACTGATGCCGCCACGCCGGGCCTGCAGCGACGTTTCATGCGCGTCCATGGCCGCCACCGGGTCGCTGGCCGCCAGCAGGGTTGCCCCCTGGGCCGTACTGGCGGCGTTGAGCATGCCAACCGGGATCCAGACAAACCTGGCCTGGGACTTCAGCGGTTTTGCCGCTTCCCACAGGGCGCCGCAGTGCGGGCATTGCGCATCAAAAAACACATACACCGTGCGCTTGCTCATCAGGGCGCCGGCTGAAAAACCTTTGGCGCCGGCTTCGATGGCGGCCACGGATACCGGTTCGGTGACAGCCTTTGCCGACGGGCTGCCGGGCGCGGTGCCCGGCGCATCGTTACAGCCGGCAAGCAGCAAGCCGGCCGCGACAACGGCAGCCAGGAAAAGGCGGTTCAGAAATTTGGACATCATCAAAAAAGTTGAATGAAGGAGCGGCAAGGATAGCGCAGCGGCGCTATTTCGACAGCTTGTCCGCCAATTCACCCGCCAGCATGAAGAACTCCGGCGCGCGCTGCACCGACACGTGGGT
>NZ_JBFUCA010000482.1:0-3260 GCF_056405475.1 Polaromonas sp. P1_G4 | reverse complement strand
AGGCTCACTGATTTATTCGGTGCTGCAGCTAGCGATCGACTTTGTCCTGGAGCGCCTGCTCTTTAACAAGTAGTTCGGTCTGACGGGTTCGTGTGTCGATGATCGAACCCTCCACGTAATCTGCGTTGCCGGGGCTGCTGCGCATCAAGCCCTGCGCCGCCTTGAAGCGGTCCAGCGCCGCCGGGTAGTCCAGCTGGGCGGCGCGGCTTTCCGCATCAGCGCGAATCGCCTGAACCTGCTTGTTTTGCTTGCCGTACGCGACCGCAAGCAGCTGCCAGGCCATCGCGTCCTTGGGATGCAGCGTCACCCAGCTTTGTAGCCGGCCCGAAACGTCCTGCGCACGGTTCGCGGCCATCAACGACTGGGACTGCAGCAGTACCTCAGCGCGAGATGTCGCCCTGGAAATGTCAGCAGATGCCGCTGTCGGGGGAACCAAGCCGGCCATCAAGTCAATTTCAACGGCCAGCAGATCCACCGCATTGGCGGCATGCGGCGCACCCACAGCAAGCGGTTTCAACCGTTCCAGCAAGCCCTTCGCCGTGGTGAAGTCGCGCAGCCGGGCCGCCGCAAAAGCGCCACCATACAAAACTCCAGCATCACGCACATTGTCGGCCGTGGGAAGCGGTTGCAGTGCGGCAACAGGGCCGGTCTGGCGCTGGGCCTCCGCCACCATGGAGCGCAGCGCATCAACCCCCGGGGCTGCCAGGATGCGTGCCCGCGATGCCATCATGGCGTGTAACACGCGGGCCCTGCCGGCCTCGGTTTCTTTTTCGCGCGAGGGTTTTGCCGCGTCCGCTGAAGACAGTTGCACGCGCGCCCGCGCTTCGGCAATTCGCTCGGTCGTCAGCGGATGGGATCTCAAATAGGGAAAGGAGCCGTTGTCGTTCAGGCGCGAGGCCTGCTGCAGCTTTTCGAACATGGCCGAAACACCACGGCTTTCAAAACCCGCATCGGTCATGACCCCGAAACCCACGCGATCGGCCTCCCGCTCCATGTCCCTGGAAAAGTTGAGCTGGTTCTGCATCGCGACCGCCTGCCCGCCGACCACGGCGGCGCTGCCGGCATTGCTGCTCTTCCCGGCAGCCAGCACGCCAAGAATCATGGCGGCAATCATCCAGGGGGTCTGGCGCGACTGCTGCGTCAGCATGCGCGCAATATGCCGCTGGGTCACATGACTGAGTTCATGACCCATCACTGCGGCCACCTCATCGGAACTGCTCACCGCGGCCAGCAGGCCCAGGTGCACGCCAAAGTAGCCCCCGGGCAATGCAAAGGCATTGATGCTGCGGTCCCGGATCAGGAAAACCTGCCAGGCAAAACGCTCTTCAAGTTCGGCATTGAGCTCGCCCCGGGCCCTTGCGGCGGCCACCAGCGGCAACCAGATACTCTGGAGGTAATCGCCGAGCACCGGATCATCAATGTAGTCAGGGTCGCGGTAGATGCTGACGGCGATGCGGTCTCCGATACGGCGCTCTGCTGCCGCTGCGAGGTCGGAAGTTTCACCCAGCGATGGCAATGAACCCGTCGAGCCTCCGGTCGTACCGACGGGCGCCTGAGCCAGCGAGGAACCGCCCAAAGCCATGAACACAATGCAGGCCAGGGCAAGGCGGTTCAGGGCCGGACGCGGCTTCACGGACACAGTTCGCCTAGAAGGAGTCAATGGGTACAAATGCAATTACCTCTGCCGTTTTGGTGTCGATGAGAACAGTCCAGAAAGTCTTGCGCCCGATCATCGGGATATAGCCAATATCGCTGCTCTTGCGACCCGATGCCAACGCTGATGCCAATGCGTTATCGATATTAACAACCTGTGCCGGAAAACGGTTCTTGAGTTCTGCAAGAGGCTTGGCCTGTCTCAGGATCTGGGGCTTGGCCGTTTCATAGCTTTGCCATAAATCGGGACGAGCCCCCAGAGGCACGCCGTCCAGCGCCGCCATGGTTGCGTCGAAGCTTTCCTTGGCGTCCTTGAACTCCCGCACTGACAACAGTGTCGGCCCGGTCAACGGCAGTTGCCGCAGTCTTTCAGGCGCAAGAGAAAGRAGCCCCGGGTCAACTTCAATGGCATGAACCACCCGAAAACGGTCGAGTTCAAAAACCAGATGCACGGGACGGGCCACTGCAACCGTCCAGACACCATAAGCGAGCGCGGCCAGCTGCAAGAGCCCGATCACGCACAGATCGAGGCGCAACACTTTGCTCGGCTTGGCGATGTTGAATATGGCAAGGGTCATCAACGGCCCCATGATCACATCCACCGTAATGACCAACAGGAAGAGCTCGCGCCCCCCGGATATCTCACGATAGGGATAGGGATACCAAATGATAAAAACCAGCAACGCCGCGCACAGGGCTACTGCCAGGCTAATGCCTAAATGAATGCCAGAAGCCTTAAATCGGCTCCTCCAAAACTTTGGATTGTTGAACATGGTCTTATGATGATGGATACATGTAAAGGTTCTTGCTGCATGATGTCCGATTCAACACTCACCCATTTTGACGCCCGAGGCCAAGCCCACATGGTGGATGTATCCGGCAAGACTGCCACACACCGTGTGGCCATCGCGCAGGGCCGTATAGTAATGAATTTCACGACCCTGTCCATCATCCTTGCCGGTAGTGCAAAAAAGGGGGATGTACTGGGCATTGCACGCGTTGCCGGGATCATGGCAGCAAAAAAAACCAGCGATTTGATCCCGCTGTGCCATCCTTTAGCTTTGACACGGGTAGCCATAGAATTCACACCGGATGAGAAAAGCTCCTGCATCGCCTGTTCCGCAACAGTAGAAACCGTCGGCCCAACGGGCGTCGAAATGGAAGCATTGACTGCAGTGCAAATTTCGCTGTTGACCATCTATGACATGTGCAAGGCAGTAGATCGGAGCATGACCATCACCGATATACACGTGCTTGAAAAACACGGCGGCAAATCAGGCAGTTTCGTCCACGAACCCTTGTAGTACCGTCTTCATCTGGCCGCCGCTCCCGTCGAAGTAGCCTGTCCCGGTGCAAATTTGCTGTTTTGCCGCGTCCATTGTGCGTACTCCGTCGGGAAAGCGGCCCTGTAGCGCGCCAGCTGCTCGACAGCCACATCATCAGAGCCGAGCATCACTGCACTTTCGATGAGCTTTTCGATGACTCGCGGCTCCGGCGAGTAGTGCAGCAATGCGCTCGCGGTATTAAATGTCCACTGGGCGTTTGCAGGGGTCAGCGGGGTGAGAGAGATCTCGGCAAATCGCACTTGATCGGTGAATAGCCACGAG
>NZ_JBFUCA010000481.1:0-3270 GCF_056405475.1 Polaromonas sp. P1_G4 | reverse complement strand
CAGCTGGCATGCCCGGCTGCGGGCGCTGCTGCGGCACTGGCCGCTCCGGCATCGTCACGGGAGTCGCTACTGAATTGATAGCTGCTTGCGCCCGTTCCGTCTGGGCTACAGGCTGTTTTTTCTCAAAATTTTGAGMGGTGGGTGGTTCTTGTGAAACACGCGGCGCAGCGGGCACGGGCTCATCATGGGCAGGTTCGCGTGCAGCGGCAGGCGCCGGCGCCGCACGCCGTTCAGGCAAAGCCTCGGGCGCATGGGCCCGCGCCACCTCAGGCTGGGGCTTTTTTCCGGGCTCGGCGGCACCCCCCGCATGGGTGGTAGCCGAAGCCGAGGGTTTGAAGGCCAGCAGGCGCAGCAGCACCATGGTCAGGCCCRCGTATTCGTCGGGCGCCAGGCCCAGTTCACCGCGGCCATGCAGGCACAGGCTGTAAAGCAGCTGCGTTTCATCGGCGGGCAGCGCCTGGGCCAGCCGCGCCGTCTCCGCGATATCCGGGTCGGCTCCGTCGTCGCCCGCCCCCATCTCGGGTACGGCCTGCAACACCGCCATGCGTTGCAGCACCGTCGTCATTTCCTCCAGGGTGGAAGCCGCGCTCAAGCCGTTCAGCCGCAACGCTTCGGAGGTTTCGACCACKGTTTTGCCGTCGCCGCGCGCCAGGGCATCAAGCAGGCGGTAGACATAGCTGCGGTCCACGCTGCCCAGCATGGTGCGCACACTGGCTTCTTCGAGCTTGCCAGAGCCAAAGGCAATGGCCTGGTCCGTCAGCGACAGGGCGTCACGCATGGAGCCGCGCGCCGCACGCGCCAAGAGGCGCAGCGCCTGCTGCTCGGCCGGAACGTTTTCAACGCCCAGCACTTGTATCAGGTGCTCCAGCACCGTCTCGGGCGCCATGGGCCGCAGGTTGAACTGCAGGCAACGCGACAGTACGGTGGCCGGCACTTTTTGCGRGTCGGTCGTAGCCAGCACAAACTTCAGGTATTCAGGAGGCTCCTCCAGCGTCTTGAGCATGGCGTTGAACGCCGTGTTCGTGAGCATGTGCACCTCGTCGATCATGAAGACCTTGAAACGGCCGACGACAGGTTTGTAAACAGCCTGCTCCAGCAACTGCGCAATTTCATCGACGCCGCGGTTGGACGCAGCGTCCAGCTCGGTGTAGTCGACAAAACGGCCGCTGTCGATGTCGGTACAGGCCTGGCACACACCACAGGGCGTGGCCGTGATGCCGCCCTGCCCGTCCGGGCCCACGCAATTGAGCGACTTGGCCAGAATCCGCGAAATCGTCGTCTTGCCCACGCCCCGCGTGCCGGTAAAAAGGTAGGCATGGTGCAAACGCTGAGTTGCAAGGGCATTGCCCAGTGCCTGCACCACATGCGACTGCCCCACCATTTCCGAGAAATTTTTGGGACGGTATTTGCGGGCAAGAACGAGATAGGACATCCGCCCATTCTAGGATATGGCCCCCACGCTTTTCACTTCGTGTAATGCGCTGCCCCCCGAGGGGGCCGCTGCGCCTGCGGTCTGGCAAAGCCAGTCCCGCGGCCCCGGCKGGAATAGATCGCTCGGTGCCCTTTTCACTGATGGGGGTATGCCAGAGGGGTCATTCCCAAGTCCCTTACAATCGAGGGTGACGGGCCTTCCCGCATGGTAAAGCGGCCAACCGGGTCAGGTGGGGAACCAAGCAGCCCTAACTGTGGAGTCAGTGCCGGGGTCAAGGCTCGTCACCTTATTCATCTCAAATCCGCGCTTCTCGCGGGTTTTATGCCTAGAGCGGCTTCCCGCTGCGGTTTTGTATCACTTGAGTGTGCCACTTCATTAATTTATGAAGTAGGAAAAGACATGGCTCAAGTCGAAGGATTGAACCTCCGGGGCTCCCGGTGGTGCGTCAGAATCCTGGTTCCAAATGATCTTCGGGACACCTAGACACCTTCTCCTCGCGGTGCAATCCAACGCTTGTACACGCCTTTAGCCTCTTTATCGAGGTAACTCGCATAGTCGCGAGCCGTTAGATGTCTTTGCTCTTCACTTGGCCCTGTTTTCTCTAGGTCTCGCCTCCACCGATCACGGGCAGTCACAAGTTGCTTATAAATATCAACTGGTGCGTCCGAGGAAGTAGCGCGAAGTCGCTGCATATGCGTACCCACAATGATGTACGGCCGACGCGGGCTATCCCCGTAAACGTCGTTCTGCGCATGCCAAAGCGCGATAGCCAAGGGTCGCCCAAAGTACTTCGCCATAAGCTTTGTCATCACCTCTTGCGCCTCAACATCAGACACACTAAACAATGTACCTACGTAGGCTCTGGCGTTTCCGAAGACGAAGTTTCCAGCAAGTCTGTGCCAGGATGCGCATGCGTTATTTAGCACAATCGGGCAGCCATAATTGGCTAGAGATCGAGGCACGGCAATGAAATTTCCATCAGACATTTTCAGTGCAGCTGAACCCACAACACGATTAATTAGTTCTTTCTTGACTGGCTGCAGGCGCTCCGGATCTCTTGTGCGCTCTATGTAGTCATTGATCGCAGTCCCAACGTATAGCGACTTCTTCTTCTCCGAATCATTCCAATCAACCCCATCCAGTGACACGAATCGCGTGAACTGCATGACGTCAAGCTTTTCACTACCGGGAACTACTGAAACGCTGATAGCAACATCGATCACTAACGTGCGATCACGTCCTTCGCTGTCAGTGTATTCGTAGGTCCATCTCCAACCTGACGCATCGCCGCAATGAGTCGATACAAGCAAAAGATCGTATGGGTAGAGCTCGACCGCCCGCGTTACCTCATAGACCGTTGCAGCTCGACTGCAAACGCCTCGTATAAACACTGACCGTGATCTCAGGGCATCCACTGCGGCGTCTATCTCTCCCGCATTCACCTCGCCTGGGTCTATTAGCATAGCGACGCGTATACCGGGCGATCCGCGCTGTTCAGCCTGAAGTCCGCTCGCTATGCACGTCCCAAGATCGGGGTATGCGAAAAGGTGCGTTGTTGGAACTTCTGGAAAAGCAAACCCCCAAGGCAATTTTTGAGTTACGAAGGTAATTGAGCGAATACCAGCAAGAGAAACATTTGCGGCGTGAGACCGCAGCGATTGACGCACCGCCTGTAGAACATCAGTTGGTGATTCTTCATGATGGTCATACAGCCCATAGAGCTGATCGAGAATGACGTCAGTTTCTTCCTCGCTCATTTCGGGAATAAGGCAGAAACCAGCGCCAAGGGAAAACGCGTAGTTGGCAGCAATAACTTGAGCCAACTGGTCACCCTGTTC
>NZ_JBFUCA010000480.1:0-3290 GCF_056405475.1 Polaromonas sp. P1_G4 | reverse complement strand
CAGCTAAGCACCCTAAATGGCCTTGTAGCCAAAGCCGGGCTGACCGACACACTCAAGGGCACCGGCCCTTACACCGTATTCGCGCCCACCAACGCGGCTTTCGCCAAAGTGCCGGCCAAAACCATGGACGAGCTCGCCAAAGACCCGGCCAAACTCAAGGCGGTTCTGGCCTACCACCTCGTTCCCGGCAAGGTGATGGCAGCTGACGTCAAAAACGGCAACGCCAAAACCGTCAACGGCGCCAATGTGGCGCTCTCCAAGGCCGGCGAATTCGTCACCATCGAGGACGCCATGGTCCAGACCGCCGACATTTCCGCCACCAATGGCGTTGTTCACATTGTGGACAGCGTGCTGATTCCGCCCGCCAAATAAGCCCACGGGTGCTGGAACGGGTCAAGCCGGAAGGTTTGACCCGTTTTTTATTGAATTTGTGCAATTTCGTGCTCCAGACCTTATCGAGCCTGCGCAAGCAGCTATTGTTTTAGTAGCAATCCGTGCACGGCAAGTCGCCTCGCACCGGGGAACATCCATGCCAGCTCAAATGCCTTTAGTTAGTCGCCGCCGGCTGCTTCGCCGCGCCGGCCTGGTTGCCGCAGCAATTGCGAGCCCAGCCTGGGCCCAGCCCGGCAAGGGCGCTTCATCGCGCAGCATCGTCGTGGCCCAGCCGGTTGATTTTTCCCAGGCCCAGCAGGATGTCTCCAAGGACTTCCTGATCGGCTCACGCGCCGCCTGGCAGGACATCAACCTGCGCGGCGGCGTCCGCGGCAGGCAGGTCCAGCATCTGGCACTTGAAACGGACGGCACCCCCGCAAGCCTGCGCACGGCACTGGACTCGGTCAAGGACAACTCCGCCTGCATGGTGCTTTCCGGCAGTGTCGGCGACCAGGTTGCCAGCCAGATCGTGGCGCTGTCCCGCCAGGGCGGGCTGGGCATCCCCCACGCCGCCCCGTGGCTGCAAAACTCCAGCCTCGAGATCGACGACAAGACCTTTCCCATCTTCGCCGCGCGCCAGGAACAGATTGCCTATGCGCTCAAAAGCCTTTCAACCATGGGCCTCAAGGAGCTGGGTGCGATTTACGCCACAGCACAGGATCACGCGGCCTATCACTCGGATGTCGAGCGCATTGCCCTGGACATGCAACTGAAGCTGCAGCCCTTCAAGGCAACAGACGACCTGCGCGCGCTGGGCCAGAAACTCACGCCCCGTACACCCGCAGTGCTGCTTTTTGTGGGCGGAACGCCGGAGCTCGCCGAATTCACCCAGGGCCTGGAAAAGCAGGCCCGCCAGCGCTATGTCGTGGCGTTGGCCGATGTGAACCTGCAAACCATGCTGCAGATKGGCGCGGCGCGCAACACGCCGGTCATCGCCACCCAGCCGGTACCCCTGGTCAATGCCAGCCTTCCGGTGGTCAGAAGCTACCGTGAAACGCTTTCGCGCCTCTTCGACGAGCCGCCCACGCCGCTGAGCCTGGCAGGATTCATTGCAGCACGCTACACCTACGAAGTGCTCAATGACGTCGACGGCCCCCTGAACCGCCAGAGCGTTCTGGCCGCCTTTCAGCGCCGCACAAAGTTCGATGTGGGCGGATTCAGCATCAGCTTCAATCCCCAGCGCAGAAGCGGCACCTACGTCACGCAAAGCATGATGACCGTCGACGGCCGGTTGATCGGCTAGGCACCCAGAAATGCTGATGAGAGTCCCGCGCGATGGCTATATTGGGAGCTTAAACTCAGGTATGCAAAATGGAACGCTGCTCGCCGCTGTAGACCTCGGGTCCAACAGCTTTCGGCTGGAAATCGGCCGCTTTGATGCTGGCCAGATTCACCGCACCGAATACCTCAAGGAAACCGTTCGCCAGGGCAACGGGCTGGACGCCGACCGAAACCTGACCCCGGAAGCCATGCAGCGCGGCTGGGACTGCCTGGCGCGCTTCGGTGAACGGTTGGCCGGCTTCAAGAAGTACCAGGTTCGCGCCGTTGCCACCCAGACCCTGCGTGAAGCACGCAATCGCGAAGAGTTCCTCGCGCGCGCCCACAAAATCCTCGGCTTTGCCATTGACGTCATCCCGGGCCGCGAAGAAGCCCGCCTGATTTATCAGGGTGTTGCCCACCTCCTGCCCCAGTCCGATGAACGCCGGCTGGTGGTGGACATCGGCGGGCGCTCCACCGAAATGATCCTCGGCAAGGGGCTGGACGCGAGGACCATGGAGTCTTATCGCGTCGGCAGCGTGGCATGGTCGATGAAGTATTTCCCCGACGGGCAGTTCACCCCGCGCGCCTTCCAGACGGCAGAGGTCGCCGCCAAGGCGGTGCTTGACGAAGCCGTCAATATCTACCGCGCCGATGCGTGGGACACCGCCTATGGGTCTTCCGGCACGATTGGCGCCGTTAGCGACGTACTGACAGCCTCGGGCTGGCCCGCGGGCATGGTCACGCAAGAAGGCCTCGACTGGCTGCTGGACCGGCTGCTCAAGGCGCAAAGCGCCGACCGCCTCAAGCTCGACGGCATGAAAGACGACAGGCGCGCCGTCATAGGCGGCGGTGTGAGCGTGCTGAGGGCCGTGTTCGATCTCCTGGGCATCGCGCAAATGGAAGCCGCACAAGGCGCCTTGCGCCATGGTGTGCTCTATGACCTGGTGGACCGTGAGCAGGATTTGACCGATTTGCGCTCTACCACCGTGCAGCGCCTGGCCAGCAAATTCAATACCGACAACGCACAGGCCCAACGCGTCAGCAAAGTCGCCAGGCAGTTGTTCGTCATGGCCGGCAAGGGCATGCCCGCTGCGGAATCTGCCCGCTTCCAGCGCAAGCTGGAATGGGCCGCAGAGCTGCACGAGATCGGCAGCCAGATCTCGCACAGCGACTATCACAAGCATGGCGCCTACATCCTGGACAACGCCGACGCGCCGGGCTTTGCCCTGCCCGAACTGCATCGCCTGAGCCTTCTGGTGCTGGGCCACCGCGGCAAGCTGCGCAAGCTTGAAGTCAATTTCGAAGACCGCGTGTTCATCCAGCAACTGCTGTGCCTGCGCCTGGCCGTCATCCTCTGCCACGCCCGGCGCGACCCTGACCTCAAAGGCCTCCAGCTCGAAAGCAGCGCCGAGCCCGGAAAGATTTTTGTACTGAACTGCCGCGCCGGCTGGGCGCAGGCCTTCCCGCAATCGGCCCATCTGCTGCAGGAAGAAGTCCTGGCGTGGCAAAAAACGCCGTGGACGCTGGTTGTGCCCGGCCCCTGAGCACCCTCCTTCTGCCACGCCAGACCAGGCCTTGACGGTTTTTAAACAAACCGT
>NZ_JBFUCA010000479.1:0-3309 GCF_056405475.1 Polaromonas sp. P1_G4 | reverse complement strand
TTGCTGGGTAGGGTCTGTAGTGCTCATGGTGAATCCTTTTGGGGTGTGGGCCGAAGCGCCCGTGCCGGGCCGAAAAATGCGCTTCGGCGAGGCTGTTTCAAACACATGGAATCTGGAAACCAGAATTCAACCTGCCGATTATCCTGCCGTTTGATTTCCCGTGTGGATTCATCGTTCGCCCGGCCACAGCCCGCCAGAGCAGCGTTCAATGCCCGCCAGGTCCCGCCGGCTCTGAACCTGTACAAAGCCCTCCTGCGCCAGCAGTGACCGCGCGGCTTCAGCCTGGTCGTAGCCATGCTCCAGCAGCAGCCAGCCGCCTGGCAGCAGGCTGGCGGGCGCCTCCCGGGTGATCTCCCGGATGTCCTCCAGCCCGTCCGGGCCGGCGGTCAAGGCTGCCAGGGGCTCGTGAACCAGGGCAGCCAGATGTGGGTCAGCGCTGGCAATGTAGGGCGGGTTGCTCACGATCAGGTGAAGGTGCCCGCTGACTTCCCGCAGCCAGTGACTTTGAATGAAATCGATATCCAGGTTCAGGCGGGCCGCATTGCCTCTGGCGACATCGAGTGAGTATGCACTCACATCTACGGCTGTCACGCGGCCCTGACGGCCGGTTGTCTGCAGGCTGTGGGCAATGGCCAGGGCAATGGCCCCGCTGCCGGTGCCAAGGTCCAGAATTCCCGGCTCTGGCGGCGTGCCGGGGGCCTGCAGCAGCTCAAGCGCCCAGCTCACCAGCGTTTCGGTGTCGGGGCGCGGCACCAGCACACGGGCATCCACCTGAAGCGTCAGGCCGAAAAACTCCTTGCTGCCTACGATGTAAGCCAGCGGTTCTCCGCTGGCGCGGCGCAGGCACAGCGCCTGGAAACGCTGCGCGACATCTTCTGCCAGTTCGTCCRTATCGTGGGCCAGCAGCCAGGCGCGGGCATGCTCCGGTTTGCCCAGCGCATGCAGCAATAACAACTGGGCATCCAGGCGGTCCAGCCCCAATGCCTGAGCGGCAGCCAGGGCTTGCGCGCAGGTAAGTCCGCTCAACTGAACCTCCTTGAAGTGCTATGAAAATAGTAGCTGCTTGCGCACATCCTGATTGGGCTAGAGGCCTTTTTTGTTATTCAACTTCTGATGTTCAGGCGCCATTGTTGGCGGTCTCGAGCTCCGCCAGCAGCTCGGCGCCGCGCGCCACCTGCAGGGCCGTGACCACATCGCCCAGGTCGCCTTCCATGATGGCCAGGAGCTTGTACAGCGTCAGGTTGATGCGGTGGTCGGTCAGCCGCCCCTGCGGGAAGTTGTAGGTGCGGATGCGGTCGCTGCGGTCGCCCGTGCCCACCAGCCCCTTGCGCAGGGCTGCGTCCTTGGCGGCGCGCTCGGAGCGGTCTTTTTCGTGGATGCGTGCGGTGAGTACCTTGAGCGCCTGGGCCTTATTGCTGTGCTGGCTTCGCCCTTCCTGGCATTCCGCGACGATACCGGTCGGGATGTGCGTGATGCGCACGGCCGAATCCGTCTTGTTGATGTGCTGGCCGCCGGCGCCGCTGGCGCGGTAGGTATCGATGCGCAGGTCGGCTGGGTTGATCTGGATGGCCACGGCTTCGTCGGGCTCCGGCATCACGGCCACCGTGCAGGCGCTGGTATGGATGCGGCCTTGCGTTTCAGTGGCGGGAACGCGCTGCACACGGTGACCGCCCGACTCAAAGCGCAGCTTGCCATACACGCCGACGCCCAGGGAATCCGTGGCGCCGTCAATGCGCAGCACGACTTCCTTGTAGCCACCCAGTTCGCTGGAGGATTCACTGATGATTTCCACTTGCCAGCGGTTGCGTTCGGCAAAGCGGGTGTACATGCGGAACAGGTCACCTGCAAACAGCGCCGATTCATCCCCCCCGGTGCCGGCCCGGATTTCGATGAAAGCCGCGCGCGCGTCGTCCGGGTCCTTCGGAATCAGCATCAGCTGCAGGGCCTCGTCGATCTGCGCGATATCGGCTTTGGCCGCGGCGATTTCTTCCTCCGCCATCGCAGCCATTTCCGGGTCATCTTTGGCTTCAGCCAGCATGCCTTCAGCACTGCTGAGGTCGGCCTCGCGACTGGTGAGCCGCAAGTACTGGTCGGCGATCACGCTGGCTTCGGCGTGCTCCCGGGTCAGCGAACGGAAGCGGTCCAGGTCGCTGACCACGTCGCTGGCAGACAGCAATGCGTCCAGCTCGTGCAGCCGCAGCAGCTGGCGGTCCAGGGTTTGGCGAAGAAAAGGTTTCATGGAAATGGAGGACTGGAAAAAGGGGGCCAGAAGGCCGTCAACAACGACGCTCCGCCAGCGGAGCCACCGGCTTGCGCCGGCACAGGAAGTCAGTGCGTTGGCGGCCGCTAACGCTCTTTGTCGTCGGACTGGATTTTGGGCAGCTGGCCGCGCAAAAACAGCCTGGATACGGTCTGTGCCGTGGCTTCGCGGCTGTTGGCGTCGCCCGCATGCAGCTCGGCCAGCGCGCCGTGCAGCATTTTCTGGGTGAGGCCGCGGGTCAGTGCGTCCAGCACCGTGTCGATGGGCTCGCCCCGGGCCAGCAGCTTTTTTGCTCGCACGATTTCGGCAGCGCGCCACTCGTCGGTCTGCGCATTGAGCTGCTGGATCAGCGGCACGCTGCGGCGCTGGCCCAGCCAGTGCATGAAGTTCTGCACACYGGCGTCGATGATGACCTCGGCCTGSGCCACGGCGGCCTTGCGGYTGTCCTTGCCGGTCTGCACCACGTGSGCCAGGTCGTCCACCGTGTAGAGGTAGATGTCGGGCAGSGCCTTGACTTCGGGTTCGATGTCGCGCGGCACGGCCAGGTCGACCATGAACATCGGGCGATGTTTGCGCAGCTTGACGGCGCGCTCGACCGCGCCCAGGCCGATGATGGRCAGCGTGCTGGCGGTGCAGCTGATCACGGCGTCGAACTCATGCAGGCGGCTGGGCAAATCGGCCAGGCGCATCACCTCGGCGCCGAAGCGGCCGGCCAGCTTCTCGCCGCGCTCCAGCGTGCGGTTGGCGATTGCCATGGCTTTGGGGTTTTTGGCGGCAAAGTGGGTGGCCGCCAGGTCGATCATCTCGCCGGCGCCGACAAACAGCACTTTGATGTCGCTCAAATCTTCAAACAGCTGGCCGGCCAGCCGCACGCTGGCCGCTGCCATGCTGATGCTGTGCGCGCCGATTTCGGTGCTGCTGCGCACTTCCTTGGCCACGGCAAAGGAGCGCTGAAAGAGCTGGTGCAGGGTGGTGCCCATGGCGCCTGCGTCTTCGGCGGCGCGCACGGCGTCTTTCATCTGGCCCAGAATTTGCGGTTCGCCCAGCAC
>NZ_JBFUCA010000478.1:0-3328 GCF_056405475.1 Polaromonas sp. P1_G4 | reverse complement strand
GTTCTCCTGTGTTGATGTGCCGCAGTCTAGGAGCGCCTCAGTACCGCAGGCTTGATTCACGTCAACAACACACTGCTGCACAGACCTTAGTTCTAATTGATGCCAATCTCGCTGGACGCCGTTGACCGAAAAGCAATCCTGCGAGCGGACTGCTTTGAAAAACGATGAGCAGATACGCATCTATCGCTGTATCGCAATGAGGTACAGGAATAAGATCGAATGGCAACAGCTGAGTCTGTACTCGTCTTTACCCTCTTCTGCGCTCAGTGACGTGATGCCAGGCTGCATTGTTTAGTCACAGTCGATAGGTCACCGTAGCCAAAGCTGGGAGTGTCAAATGATCAGGATTGTCATAGCCGACGACCACGCAATTRTGCGAGAGGGCCTCAAGCGCATTGTTTCGTCTATGGAAGACGTGGAAGTGGCTGGAGAGGCGGGGAACGGCACCGAAGTGATGCAACAGGTGCGTGGCTTGGCCTTTGACATACTGATTTTGGATCTCTCTATGCCGGGGCGCAGTGGCATGGAGCTGATTAAGCTGATCCGTAATGAAAGACCGCAATTACGGATGCTCATTTTGAGCATGCACCAAGAACTCCAATATGCTGTGAGAGCCATCAAGAACGGCGCCAGCGGTTACCTGACCAAAGAGAGCGYACCAGCTCAGTTGGAGCAGGCCATACGCAAGGTGGCTTCTGGTGGCGCCTTTATCAGTGCCGAGGTTGCCGAGCAGCTTGCATTGGGCGCTATGCCCGGAGGCCAAACAGCTTCGCACGACTGCCTGTCCAATCGCGAGTTTGAAGTCCTGCAATTCCTGGTGGCAGGCATTTCTATTACTAATATCGGCACGACATTAAATCTGTCGGTTAAGACCGTTAGCACTCACAAGGCCCATCTCATGCAAAAGATGGGTCTTCATAGTCAGAGCGAGTTGATCCGCTACGCGCTCAAGCACGGGCTGGCCGAACCGCTGGATACCTGAAAGCCGTCACAGCAGACACCAGGTGACCAGCATCTACATGGCTGGTGATGCATCGGTCTGTACTCAGCTGAGAGAAACCGACTCCAGATAGCAGGGCAGGTGGCAGGGCCAATGCAGTTCACGTTCGATCCGCTGGCGCATGGCGTCGGCCGCTGCTGGCTCGCCGTGGGTGATGAAGGTCTGCCTGGGCGCGGACTTGAAGCCGCGCAGCCAACCCATGATTTCAACCGCATCCGAATGGGCCGACAGGTCGTCCAGCAGCGCCACTTCTGCGCGCACCGGCACGTCCTGGCCGTGGATGCGCACCGAGGGCGCGCCGCCGGCGATGAGCGCGCCGCGCGTGCCGCCGGGCTGGAAGCCGGCAAACACGATGGTGTTGCGCTTGTCGGGCGCGAAGGCTTTGAGATGGTGGACCACACGTCCGCCGGTCGCCATGCCGCTGGCGGCGATGATGACCATGGGACCATGTTTGGCATTGAGCAGGCGCGACTCCTCGGGTGACTCGACGATGTGGGCGGTATGTGCCATGGCTTCGCACTCCGCGGGTGTCAGCCGCAGTTCGGCCTTGTGCTTGAGGTACACCTGCGTCGCTTTGGCCGCCATCGGGCTATTGAGATACACAGGCAGTTTGCGCGTAATCACGCCCTGGGTTTTGAGGATTTCAATGCAGTGCAGCAGGCTTTGCGCGCGCCCCACCGCAAAAGCCGGGATCACCACCACCCCGCCGCGCGCGGCCGTGCGGTTGATTACCTGGCCCAGCGCCAGCAGAGGGTCGGAGTCCTTATGTAGACGRTCCCCATAAGTGGATTCCACCACCAGGTAGTCGGCGCCGTCCATCTGCGAAGGCGGCTTGAGCACAAGGTCGTTGGGGCGGCCTATGTCCCCGGAAAACAGGATGGAGCGCGAGCCGTTGTCCAGCCGCACAAAAGACGAGCCCACCATATGGCCCGAAGGTGTCAGGCTGGCGTTCAAGCCCGGCGCCGGGTGCCAGTGTTTGCCGCTGGGCACCGGGTGCAGCAGCTTGAGGCAGCGCAGCGCGTCCTCGCGCGTGTACAGCGGCAGGGCCGGTGCGTGCTTCGAAAAGCCGTGCCGGTTGGCGTATTCGGCTTCTTCTTCCTGCAGGTGGCCGGCGTCGGGCAGCAGGATGCGGCACAGGTCGGCCGTGCCCGGGGTGCAGAATACCTTGCCTTTGAACCCTTGTCGCGCCAGCAGCGGAAGGTAGCCGCTGTGGTCGATATGAGCATGCGTGAGGATCACGGCATCGATGCTGGCCGGGTCCACCGGTAACGGAGACCAGTTGCGCAGCCGCAGCGGCTTGTAGCCCTGGAACAGCCCGCAGTCGACCAGCACCGTGGACTCGCCGTGGCGGACCAGGTATTTGGAGCCGGTGACGGTGTCGGTGGCACCGAGGAATTGGATCTTCATAGCGCCAGCTTAGGCGCGTCGTAGACCGGCGCGTTTGATATAGCGCAGACAGTGCGCATTTTGAGACTTGGAGGGGGCGGCCCCTGATGCTGGATCAAGGTACCAGTACGGCGGCCCCGTTGAGCCGGCCGGCCCGCAGGTCGGCCAGCGCCTCGTTGTAGAACTGGAATACGAAGCCCACGTGCCTGCGCCTGTACCCGGTGAGTTCCGTATCGCCGGCGCCGTTGAGCGCATGGCCGTCGAATTCAAGCTCGCCGCTCGTGGGAACGTCCAGCCCGCCGATGATGTTCAGCAGCGTCGATTTCCCGCTGCCCGATGCGCCGAGAAGCACGATGAACTCGCCGGCCCGGACCTCCAGGTTCACGTCGCGAAGCGCGTGCACGGCGGTCTCGCCCGACCCGTAGGTCTTGCAAAGCCGGCGTACGGAGAGCACCGCTGGGCTGGACATGGGTACGGCGCGTGGTTCAGGCCGCCGCGGGGTAGCCGATGGTCTGTGACAGCAGCACCTGCTGGTCGTGCGTCAGGCCCAGCGCATCGGCGATCGCCGCTTGGTCTATCCACGCGCGTATCACCGCGCCCAGGCCGCTGCTGGCGGCGTAGAGGTAGGCGTTCTGCGCCATGGCCCCGGCCGCGACATGCGCATAGGCCTCGCGGCGGCCGGCGGGGATAAAGCGCATGCGCGCATGGTCAGCGACATAGACCAGGTCCAGCGGCGCATCGTCGACAAAATCCTGGTAGCCGGTGATGCGCCGCAGGTCGGCACCCGCGGCCAGATGCAACTCGTGCCTGGCGGCGTCGTAGCGGTAGGCGCCGGCCGGCAGGGCCGCGAAAATCTCGATCTCATGCGCGCCCAGCGCCGAAGGCGCCGTGCGCCCGCCGTCGTCGCGGTTGACGCCGCCGGCCGCCCACAGCAGGCTGGAC
>NZ_JBFUCA010000477.1:0-3329 GCF_056405475.1 Polaromonas sp. P1_G4 | reverse complement strand
CTCGATTGCGTGCTGTGCTCACGCAGATTCGGGCATTTGTCCGACCCACGCGCTGTACCAACAACGCAACACTTTAGGCTTTTATTCGGTCAAAGTCGATGCAAAAATTTACATTAAATAAAGCCGTTTTCCCGGTTGCTGGTCTCGGCACCCGTTTTCTGCCAGCCACCAAGGCCCAACCCAAGGAAATGCTCCCTGTGGTGGACAAACCGTTGATCCAATACGCAGTGGAAGAAGCCTACGCCGCAGGCATCCGACACATGATTTTTGTTACTGGACGCAATAAACGGGCCATCGAAGATCACTTCGATACTGCTTATGAACTAGAGAACGAACTTGAAGTAGCCCAAAAGCACGCACTGCTATCGCTGGTGCGCTCAGTCCAGCCGGACGACATGAATTTTTCTTATGTGCGCCAGCCCCGGTCCCTGGGTTTGGGCCATGCAGTGCTCTGCGCCGAGCACCTGGTGGGCCAGGAGGCTTTTGCCGTGTTGCTGGCCGACGACTTGATGGTCGGCCCGAAAGGCGGCCAGCCGGTGCTGGCCCAGATGGCGGCGCAATTTGCCGAGGTCCAGCAATCCATTTTGGCGGTGCAAGAGGTCCCCCTCGATCAAACCCGCCGTTACGGCATCGTAGCCACGGAAGGCGCCAGCACCGGCCTGATGAAAGTCAAAAGGATTGTCGAAAAACCGGCGCCGGAAGTGGCACCTTCACGCATGGGTGTGGCCGGACGCTACATCCTGACGCCCGCGATTTTTGAGCACATCCGAAAGCAGACTTCCGGCGTGGGTGGCGAGCTGCAGCTCACCGACGGCATATCAAGCCTGCTGGGCCAGGAGAGCGTGTATGCCTTCCAATACGAAGGCAAACGCTATGACTGCGGGAGTAAGGAAGGTTTCCTGGAAGCAACCGTAGAGCTGGCGCTGGAGCACCCTGAAGTGGGCGTGTATTTCCGGAATTACCTGGACAACCTGCAAATTGGCTGGTCGGGCCGTGAACGTCGCAAACAGGTGGCCTGATAACAGCCTGTTACAGAATCAGCGCCGCTTTAAAACGTGAATAAAGTCACTACCGGCAACCTGTTGCTCGACCAGTTCGTTGCCGGTTTGTTTGGCAAATGCCTGGAAATCACGGGTAGAGCCGGCGTCGGTTGACACCACACGCAGCAGCTGGCCGCTGAGCATTTCCGTCAGCGCTTTTTTGGCTTTCAGGATGGGCAGYGGGCAATTGAGGCCGCGGGTGTCGAGTTCTTTGTCGATGTTCATGAAAATCCTTGGGTTGCCGCGATTTTAAGCAAAGCGCAAAGCCCCTTCTGCCCGGCAATATCCGGTTTTACCCGGCCTTGCTGTCGCCGTCCGGTTCCACTTTGCTCAGCACGGTAGCCCAATCCACAAACTCAGGCTCATGGCCGCGCGTACGCAGCCAGTCGGCCAGCGCGTAACCTGTGCCCGCAGGCCAGCATTTGAGCTTGTCCAGGTCGTAGAGCCGGTAGTCCACCAGTTCTGGCGACAGGCTGACCTCCCCCGTGCAGACCGCATGGTAGGCAATGATGATCTGGTTCATGCGCTGGAAGTCATAGACGCCGATCAGGTCCAGCGAGGTGGCGTCCAGGCTGGTTTCTTCCTTGATTTCACGGGCTATGCCGCCTTGTGGCGTTTCCCCGGCTTCCATGAAACCCGTGATGAGCGCGTACATCTTGCCGGGCCAGGCGGCATTGCGGGCCAGCAAAACCTGGCCGTTGTACTCAATCACGGCTGCCAGCACGGGCGTAGGGTTGTTCCAGTGGGTATAGCCGCAGGCCGGGCAACGCAGCCGGGCCTTCTCGCCGCCGTCTTCCATCTGCGACACCATGGCCAGCGGCGTCGCGCAGTTGGGGCAAAACCTGAATTCGTGGGTCATGGTGAAAAAAGGAAGAGAAAAGAGGATATTGAGGAAAGAAGCCCGCTATCGTTTTAATAGCTGCTTGCGCTCGTCACATATGGGTCAAAGCCCATTTTGATCTCAAAAAAATGGCTCAAGCCGGAAATACGCCGGTAGACAGATAGCGGTCGCCGCGGTCACAAACGACAAAGACAATCACGGCGTCTTTCACGGTTTTGGCGATTTCCTGTGCCACCCAGCAGGCTCCGGCCGCCGAGATGCCGGCAAAAATGCCCTCTTCCCGCGCCATGCGCCGGCACATGTCCTCAGCGTCAGCCTGGCTCACCAGTACCAGTTCATCGACCTGGCGGGGGTCGTAGATCTTGGGCAAGTACTCTTGTGGCCATTTGCGTATGCCGGGAATGCGCGAGCCCTCGCTGGGCTGGGCGCCGATGACCTTGATCRCCGGGTTTTTCTCTTTCAGATAGCGGGAAACACCGGTAATCGTGCCGGTTGTGCCCATTGCACTGACAAAATGTGTCACTTTGCCTGACGTATCTGTCCATATTTCAGGGCCGGTGGTCTCGTAATGGATGCGCGGATTGTCCGGATTGGCGAACTGGTCCAGCACCCGGCCCTTGCCTTCTTTTTGCATCTGGTCGGCCAGGTCGCGGGAATATTCAATCCCGGCGCTTTTCGGTGTCAGGATCAATTCGGCGCCAAAAGCCTTCATGGTCTGGGCGCGTTCGATGCTCAGGTCCTCCGGCATGATCAGGACCATCTTGTAGCCCTTGATCGCCGCGGCCATGGCCAGTGCAATGCCCGTGTTGCCGGAAGTGGCTTCAATCAGCGTGTCGCCGGGTTTGATGTCGCCGCGCTCTTCCGCGCGCTTGATCATCGACAGCGCCGGGCGGTCTTTCACGGAACCTGCGGGGTTGTTTCCTTCGAGCTTGCCCAGGATGACGTTGCCGCGGGCGGCGTTTTCGACGGCGTAAATGCGTTGCAGCGCGACCAGAGGCGTTTTGCCAATCGCGTCTTCAATGGTTGGATAGTTCATGGCCACACTGTGCCATAATTTGAGGCTTCGCTCCTCGCAGCCCGGGTGGTGAAATTGGTAGACGCAGGGGACTCAAAATCCCCCGCCGCAAGGCGTGCCGGTTCGATTCCGGCCCCGGGCACCACATCCCGAAAAGCCGGACGGTTTCAGACCGATCCGGCTTTTTCTTTTGTCAGACGCAGTTGTGCGTGCGGCTTCACATACACACGCGCCCTCCACGCGACACGCGGTGGGCAAAAAGCGGGAAGAGCCTACAGCGCCTGCCGGACTGCGCTCAACTTCCCAAAGAACATTTGCCGCAGTGTCCAGCAGAAGCTTTTCCAACATTTTTTCACCTCGAGATTCGGTGCCAATCTCCAGTGCAAAAACACCGGCAACGGCGCGTGGCGTGAATATACTTAAACCATCATCC
>NZ_JBFUCA010000476.1:0-3331 GCF_056405475.1 Polaromonas sp. P1_G4 | reverse complement strand
TTCTTTCTTTTTTATGTCACGCCGTTCCGTAAACACGAGCTCATTGGAAAGCTCGAAAGCCTGGGCCTGAATGTGCGTCCATTCCGTTTCGAGCAGGAAGGGCTGCGCGCCTGGTCCGCGCGCGAAGGCAAGAATCAACCCCACCCGGAAAAGACATGAGCATCAGCATTGGCAATTTTGAAATCGGAGCCGGCAGGGCATTTGTGATCGCCGAGATCGGGAACAACCACAACGGCAGCTTTGAGCGTGCCAAGCAGATGGTCGACCTGGCCGTCGAGATGGGAGCGGACTGCGCCAAGTTCCAGTTGCGCAAACTCGACGAGGTCTATCGCCAGCGCACCCTGCGCAAGGACGGCGAGGACCTCGGCACCGAATACGTGCTCGACCTGCTGCGCCGCTTCGAACTCTCAATTGAACAGCACCGCGAACTCGCAGCCTATTGCGGGAGCAAGGGCATTCTCTACCTCTGCACGCCGTGGGATCAACACAGCGTCGACGTGCTCGAGCAGTTGCACGTGCCGGCCTACAAGGTCGCCTCGGCCGATCTGACCAACCTGCCGCTGCTCGAGAAGCTCTGCGCGACCGGCAAACCGCTGATCCTGTCTACCGGCATGAGCCTGCGCGAGGAAGTGCAGGTTACCGTCGACTTCCTCAACAAGCGCAACGCTTCGTTTGTGCTGCTGCACTGCAACAGTACCTATCCGGCGCCGCTGCATGACATCCACCTGCGCTGGATGGAAAAACTCAAACTGATCCATCCGCTGGTTGGTTATTCAGGCCATGAACGAGGTATCGCCGTTACCCTGGCGGCGACCGGCCTCGGTGCCTGCGTGATCGAACGCCACTTCACGCTGGACCGCGGCATGGAAGGCCCCGACCACGCGGCCAGCCTCGAGCATGCGGAATTCAAGCGCCTGATCGAGGGTATCCGCGAGATTGAGCAGGCGCTCGGTGACGGCCGTGAGCGCCGCATCTCGCAAGGCGAGATGATCAACCGTGAGAACCTCGGAAAAAGCCTGGTCGCCGCGAAAGCCCTCAAGAAGGGCTCGATCGTCCGGCCTGAGGATGTGCAGGTGCGCAGCCCTGGCCAGGGCCTGTCGCCGCAGCACTACGAAAAACTGCTGGGCCGCACCTTGCAGCACGACATGGCGGCAGAGGACTTCTTCTATCCGTCGGACCTCAAGGACGAACGGATCGAGCCGCGGCCCTACCGCTTCAAGCGTCCCTGGGGAGTACCCGTCCGCTATCACGACTTCGGTGAATACAACTCGCGCATCAAACCCGATCTGTTCGAATTTCACCTGTCGTATTCGGACATGGAGCTCAAGCTGGACGATTTCCTGAGTGGCACCTATTCCTGTGATTTTGTAGTCCATGCGCCCGAGCTGTTCGCCAACAGCCGGCTGATGGATCTGGCCTCGCCCGACGAAGACTACCGCCGCCAGTCGATCGCTGAAACCCAGCGCGTCATCGATATCACGCGCGGCCTCAAACGCTTCTTTCCGAAGACCATCCGACCGCCGATCGTCGCGAATATCGGCGGCTTCACGATGGACGCGCCGCTGCCGCCCGACGTCATCACGGCCTATTACGAACGCTTCGCAAAAAGCCTCGGCGAACTCGACATGGAAGGCGTCGAACTGATCCCGCAGACCATGGCGCCGTTCCCCTGGCATTTCGGCGGTCAGCGCTTCCAGAACATCTTCGTCCGCATCGAGGAAATCGTCGACTGGTGCCAACGCCTGAACTTGCGCATGTGTTTCGACATCTCGCACACGCGCCTGACCTGCAACCATTTCGGCATCGACTTCTATGACTTCGCCGAAAAGATCGCGCCGATCTCGGCGCACCTGCATCTCGGCGACGCCCAGGGTCTTAACGGCGAGGGCCTGCAGATCGGCGAAGGCGACATCGACTTCACGCGACTCGGCAGAATCCTGGAAAAAGGCTGCCCGACCGCTTCGTTCATCCCCGAGATCTGGCAGGGCCACAAGAACGGCGGCGAGGGTTTCTGGATCGCGCTCGAAAAGCTGGAAGGTACCCTGTGAGCATGGAGCAGATCAAGACGCAGGTCGAGGCGTCCATCGCAGTCAAGCAGGCGCTGCTGGCTGACGGCGCGTTGCTGCAGCAGATCGAGAAACTCGCGCAGGCTTGCCTGGCCTCGCTGAAGGCCGGCGGCAAGATCATTTTTGCAGGCAACGGCGGCAGCTTTGCCGATGCACAGCATCTGTCAGCGGAGTTCACTTCGCGTTTCCTGTTCGACCGCGCGCCGCTCGCGTCGGTGGTACTGGCAGCCAACAATTCAGCGATCAGCGCGATCGGCAACGACTACGGCTATGAGTTCGTGTTTGCGCGCGAGCTCGAGGCACTGGCGAAACCGGAGGACGTCTTCATCGCAATCTCGACCAGCGGCAACAGTGCCAATATCCTGATGGCCGTCAAGGTCGCCCGCGAGCGCGGTGTGAGCACATTCGCCTGGACCGGCGCGAGCGGTGGCAAGCTCAATGAAGCTTGCGAATGCCTGCGTATTCCGTCGAATGAAACCGCGCGCATCCAGGAGTGCCACATTCTGGTCGGGCATATTCTGTGCGGCCTGGTCGAGGCCTGGTATTTTCCAAAGGGAGCCGAAAAGAAATGACAAAAATCGTGGCGCTGATTCCGGCGCGAGCGGGCTCCAAGGGAGTTCCCCACAAAAATATCAAACCCCTTGGCGGCCACGCGCTGTTGGCCTGGTCGATCGCCGCCTGYCTGCGGTCGGCAACCATCGACCGCGTCATCGTTTCAACCGACTCGGCCGAATACGCAGCGCTGTCACGGAAACTCGGCGCCGAAGCGCCGTTCCTGCGCCCTGAAGCGATCTCGGGCGACCGTTCGACCGACTATGACTTCATTGTCCACGCGCTCGACTGGCTGGCAGCCGAAAGCGGCGAGCCCGAATACATCGTGCATATCAGGCCAACCACGCCACTGCGCGACCCGCAGTTAATCGATGACGCAGTGAAAGCTTTCATCGCAGCGCCGCAAGCAACCGCGCTGCGATCGGTACACGAGATGTCCGAGTCGGCCTACAAGACCTTCGAGATGGCGGAGGGAGGTCAACTCAAGCGCCTTGGTGCGGACAATACCGAGCTTGACGCGGCGAACAACGCGCGCCAGCAATTTCCGAACACCTACCAGGCCAATGGCTATGTCGATGTGCTGTCGAGCGCGTTCATCCGGAAGTCGGGTCTGATGCACGGCAACCATGTGCTGCCCTTCATCACGCCATCGGTGGTCGAGGTCGACACGCTTGACGATTTCGAACACCTGGAATTCCAGATCACCCGGATGC
>NZ_JBFUCA010000475.1:0-3339 GCF_056405475.1 Polaromonas sp. P1_G4 | reverse complement strand
TGCTTGTAATCATCTTCGGGCGTGCCGCCCAATTCATCCTGCTCCTTTTGGTCATGCGGGTGGCTACGACTTATTTGCCACCTAGCGAAATGGGCCGTCTCTCGCTGATCACCGCCGCCACAGCCTTTTTTGCGCTTTTCCTCGTCAACCCGATTGGTATGTTCATCAATCGGAGGTTTCACGCCTGGGATGAACTCGGCCGCGCCAAACACTACCTCAAGCTGCACTGGATCTATCTTCTTGGTGTCTGCCTGTTCGCGGCGCTGACGCTCGGCGTGCTCAACAAAATCCACGCCTTCGGCTTCCAGTTCAATACCGCGTGGCTGCTGGTGCTGGTCTGTGGCTCGCTGTTGTTCAACACGATCAACCAGACCGCAATCCCATCGCTGAACCTGCTGGAGTTGCGCGGGCGTTTTATCGTCCTCACGCTCGCAACAATCGGCGTGGGCCTGGCGAGCGCCTATGCGCTGGTCGAATCCTTCGCACCGACAGCTGAATACTGGTTGCTCGGCTTGCTGATCGGCCAGACGGTGTTCGCGATCATTGGCGTCAAGTTGTTTTTCGACAAACTCAGCCCGGAGCAGCCCGCAGACAAACTGTCGCGCTCGCACCTCAAGCTGCTGTTCGACTTCGCCTGGCCGGTTGCAATCTCGGTCGGGTTTAATTGGCTGCAGACGCAAGGCTACCGCTTTTTCGTCGCCGACTCGCTGGGCTTGGCCGCACTCGGCCTGTTTGTCGCAGGCTACGGAATCAGCGCAGGGCTGATGGCCGCGTTCGAATCGGTGCTGACAACCTACTTCCAGCCGCGTTTCTACAAGCGGGTCAGCACCAGCACGATCGAGGAACAGTCCGCCGCCTGGAATAAATATGCTGGCGCGATCCTGCCCTCGCTGATGCTCGTAACCTTTTTGTTGATCAGTCTGGCGCCGGAGTTGACGCGATTCATGGTGGGCCCGGCATACCAATCGGCATCGCAGTTCGTGATCTGGGGCGTCCTGGCAGAAGGTGCACGCGTTGTTGCTGGCGTCTACAGCATGTCGGCCCACGCCAAGATGAAGACCCGTCTGCTGCTGCTGCCGAACCTGCTCGGCGCGGTCATCTGCATCGTGCTGATCAAGTTTCTGGCGCCTGGCATGGGTGCGCATGGCGTGGGTCTGGCGCGCTCGCTGGCCGGCGTCGGCATGTTGGTCGCCATGCACTACCTGATGATCGTCGCGCTCGACATGCGGCTGCCATTGCGTATGCTGTTCAAAGGCACCGCAATGGGCGCTGGCCTGATGCTGCTTGCGACGGCCGGCCGGTGGGCCATGAACAGCCAGGGCATCATTGCGGCGGGTGTACTGATCGTTGTCACCGGGCTGGCCTTTCTGCCGATGTTCTACTGGCTGCTTTATCCATATTTGCCAAGGCACGACAAAGTTTCATGAAAATCCTCCTTGTTTGCATGTCGTATGACTATGGAGACCCGACGCGCGGTCATTCGTACGAGTACTACAATTTTTACCAGAGCCTGCTGGCGCTCGGACACGAGGTCGTGTTGTTTGACTACATGACCGAGATTCAGCACCTGGGCAAGCCAGCCATGAACCGCAAGCTGCTCGAGGTCGCGGCGGCGTCCAGGCCTGACTTCGCGATGTTCTCGCTTTACACCGATCAGTTCGAGCCGGACACGATCAAGGCGATGAAACAGCTCACATGCACACTGTGCTTTTTTCACGACGACACCTGGCGCGTCGAATTTTCCCGCTACTGGGCGCCACAGTTCGATTTCTTCACAACACCCGACGTATATGGTGAGCGGAAATACCGAGCATTGGGCCTGGAAAATGTGATCTATTTCCCGTTCGGCTGCAACAACAGCATTTACCGAAAAGCGTCTGTCGAAAAAATATACGACGTGTCGTTTGTAGGTGCCTGGCACCCCTATCGCGAATGGCTCATCAATCGCCTGCGCAGAGCGGGGTTCAATGTCAAAGTTGCCGGGTACCGCTGGCCAGGCGGCATCGTGTCGCACGAGGAGATGGTCCAGCTGTTCAATGAAAGCCGCATCAACCTGAATATGTCGAACTCGACCTCCTGGGACGCGCGTTACCTGCTGTCGTCCCCGCGCGGTCTGGTCAATCGCATCCGCTCGCCGAAGTCCGTCGAACAGATCAAGGCCCGTCATTTCGAGATTAACGGCACTGGCGGGTTTCAGCTCTCGTACTACGTTGAGGGACTGGAACGGCACTACGGTATAGGCACAGAGATCGCCATCTACCTGGACCCCGACGACCTTCAGCAAAAGGTTGCGCTTTATCTTGCAGAGACTGCACTGCGAGAAAGCATCGCCGATGCCGGTTATGCCCGGACTCTTGCGGAGCACACCTTCGGCCACCGCTTTCGACACGCGTTCGCCAGGATGGGACTCATCGATGCCTGACAATACACTGCCACTGGTCTGCATCTGCATCCCGACTTATAACGCGGAAAAAACCGTCGCAGCCACTTTGCATTCGGTGCTAAACCAGAGTTACGGGAACCTCAAAATTCACGTGGTCGACAATCATTCGACCGACAGCACGATCGCAGTTGTCGAAGGATTTTCTGACAGCCGCATCACGCTCTACCGCAACGCGGTCAATATCGGTGGCGAAGGCAATTTCAATCGTTGCATCGAACTGGCAACGGGGAAATACACCGCGATTTACCATGCGGACGATATCTACGAATCAGATATGGTCGCGTCACAGGTCGCATTTCTCGAGGCGCACCCACAAGCCGGAGCAGCGTTTACACAAGCACTGCTGATCGATGAGGACAACCGCCTCATCGGTGCGATCCAACAGCCCCCCGAATTGGCGGCCACTGGCCCGCTGCATCATTTTCCTGAGGTCTTCAGGGCGATTCTCAAGCACTCCAATTTCCTGATCTGTCCCAGCGTGATGGCGCGCACCAACGTTTATCAGCAGAACATCAAGAGCTGGCGTGGGGAACTGTTCGGCCCGAGCGGCGACCTTGACGTCTGGCTCAGGATGCTGCAGCTTGGGCCCGTCGGAATACTGCCGGGAGCGACCATGCGATACCGCATCAGCAGCAGCCAGTGGTCGGCAAATGTGCGCCTTGATACGCGCCGTGCGGCTTTTTTCACAGTGATGGACTACTATCTCGCACAACCCGACGTGCGCAAGCTGGTTACCGCCGAGGATATGGTCAACTACGGACGCCTCGAACGTCGTGACCAGGTCATGCGCGCCGCCAACGCCCTGTTGCGCGGTGAACCGCAGCAGGCTCGGGAACTTTTCCCCAATGTATTTTCACCGGACGCCCTAAAGGCAGCTCTACAGACCAGACGGGGGC
>NZ_JBFUCA010000474.1:0-3357 GCF_056405475.1 Polaromonas sp. P1_G4 | reverse complement strand
CGCATGCACCCCGGCCAGGACGAACTGAAAGCCCTTATGCATAAAAGTGGTTTCGGCCATGTGGACTATCACAACATGACAGGCGGAGTTGTGGCATTGCATGTTGGAATCAAGTGTTGAAAAGTCAAACGGCCTCAAAACCGTGATCAAGGAGACGATATGAAAATCTGGTCGGCAATTTTTTCCGCAGCGCTTGCGTTAACCCTGACTTTGGGGGGAACGGTTGCTGACGCCAAACGACTGGGCGGTGGTTCGTCATTTGGCAAGCAGTCGTCCAACGTGACCAAGCGTGAGGCGGCGCCTGGTGGTGCCAATGCCGCCAAACCGGCAGCCCCTGCGGCAACGCCGGCGCCTGTTGCGCCCAAAAAACCCTGGGGCGCCATGCTGGGCGGCCTGGCCGCAGGTCTGGGCCTGGCCTGGCTGGCTTCATCGCTGGGCCTGGGCGGCGCCTTCGGCCAGATCATCATGTTTGCCTTGCTGGCGCTGGTGGTCATGCTGGTGATCGGCTTCATCATGCGCAAATTCAAGGGCGGAGCGGCTGGCGCGCAAGGCTCTGCGCCCGGGCAGGCGCCTTTTGCCTTCCAGGGTGCGGGCAACGCCACCACCCCCAAGAACTACAGCCCTGAGAACGTCGGCAACGATGCATCCGCGCGCCCTTGGGAACGCAGTAGCATGGCTTTTGATGCCAACAAATACGATGCGGCAGCGCCCGCAGGCGGTTCCATGATCGGCTCGGCCTTGCTGGGTGTGCAGTCCTGGGGCGTTCCGGCCGGTTTTGACGCCGAAGGCTTCCTCAAGGCCAGCAAGGCCAACTTCGTCACGCTGCAGGATGCCTGGGACCGCTCCGACATCCAGAACCTGCGCGCCATGATGACGGACGACATGCTCGAGCAGATCAAGACCCAGCTTGCCGACCGCGAATCGCATACCGGCGGCCAGGTCAACAAGACCGAGGTCGTGATGCTGGATGCGCAATTGCTGGGCATCGAGGAACTGAGCGATGTCTACATGGCCAGCGTGGAGTTTTCCGGCATGATCCGCGAAGACGCCTCCGCAGGCGCCAGCCCCTTCCGCGAAGTCTGGAACATGACCAAGCCACGCAGCGRCGGCAGCGGCTGGCTGGTCGCCGGTGTACAGGCTCTCCAATAACCCCCGTCCAGGCTCACTTCATGTAGCCTGTTCCCCCCTTTCAGGGGGCGGCGCCTGCGGCCCGGCAAAGCCGGTTCCGCGGCGCCTGCTGGTGAAATACTCTTTCCACTGGGTTACGCCACGAAGTGCGTGACCGTGGGGGCCATGTCAGAATCGGGGGACGTATGAATACCACGTCCCCTTTTTCATTTCTGGAATCCATTGCCACCCGCTTTCAGCCGCCCGCCTGGGTGGTGGATGAGGGGCAGCAACGGCTGGTGCTCTTCCTGAACCATGTCCTGATGCAGGAAAAGCAGGCGCAGGACCGTCTGCTGCGGCAAAAGGGGCGCGTGGTGCATCTGCGCTGGGGCCTGTTTGCGATTGACCTGGTGGTTACACCGGCGGGCCTGGTGGACCGGGCCCAGCCTGCTGCCAAGCCGGACCTGCTGCTGGCTGTGGCTACTGAATCGCCGCTGACCGTGATGCAGTCTGTGCTGGCCGGCAAGCCGCCGCCGGTGAAAATCGAGGGTGACGTGCAGTTGGCCGCCGAACTGGGCTGGCTGGCTGAAAACCTGCGCTGGGATGCCGAAGAGGACCTTTCGCGGCTGATCGGTGACGCTCCTGCACATGCAGTGGCCGACGCCGGGCGGCGAATTTTTGCGGGGCTCAAGCAGTTTTTGGCAAGTACACCTCTTGCGTCGGTTCCTCCTTCCTCTGCGGCAGCAACCACCGGTGCCCAACCCCCTGAAACGGCGCCCAAGGCGGGTCCTTCTGCGACAGGCGGCGATGCCGAGCCAGTGAAAGCACCTGCTGCATGAGTCGCCTCTTCCGAGGTGTTTTTATCGTCTGGACCGTGCTCCGGTTTGGCCTGGATGAGCTGGTGCTCTCCAGTTTCGAGCGTCCCTGGATCCGTTTGCTGACCCGCATCGTTTCGCTGGGCCGCAACCTGAAGGCACCGCGCGGCGAGCGCCTGCGCGAAGCGCTTGAAAGCCTGGGGCCCATCTTTGTCAAGTTCGGCCAGGTGATGTCGACACGGCGCGACCTGCTTCCGCCCGACATCGCCGACGAGCTTGCGCGCCTGCAGGACCGGGTGCCGCCTTTTGAGTCCGCCGTCGCCGTCGCCATCATCGAAAAAGCCTTTGGCCGGCCGCTGGACCGCATCTTTGCCAGCTTCGAACAAATCCCCGTAGCTAGCGCCTCGATTGCCCAGGTGCACTTCGCCATCTTGCCAAGTGGCCGCGAAGTGGCCGTCAAGGTGCTGCGGCCCAATATGCTGCCGGCGATCGAGAAAGACCTGGCGCTGATGCACATGATGGCCGGCTGGGTGGAAGGCGCGTCGGCTGATGGCAAACGCCTCAAGCCCCGCGAGGTAGTGGCCGAATTCGACAAATACCTGCACGACGAGCTGGACCTTCTGCGTGAGGCGGCCAATGCGGCCCAGCTGCGCCGCAACATGCAAAACCTTGACCTGGTGATGATCCCTGAAATGGTCTGGGACTTCTGCATGCCCGACGTCATGGTGATGGAGCGCATGAAAGGCGTTCCCATCAGCCAGGCCCAGCGCCTGCGCGATGCCGGTGTCGACATGAAAAAACTGGCGCGCGACGGCGTCACCATCTTCTTCACCCAGGTATTCCGCGACGGTTTCTTCCATGCCGACATGCATCCCGGCAATATCCAGGTCAGTCTGGCGCCGGAAACATTCGGCCGCTACATCTCGCTGGACTTCGGAATCGTGGGCACCCTGACCGAGGTTGACAAGGAATACCTCGCACAGAATTTCAGCGCGTTTTTCCAGCGCGACTACAAACGGGTGGCCGAGTTGCACCTGGAATCCGGCTGGGTTCCGCCCGAGACTCGGGTGGACGAACTGGAAGCCGCCATTCGTGCGTGCTGCGAACCCTACTTTGATCGGCCGCTCAGGGAAATTTCGTTGGGGCTGGTGCTGATGCGTCTGTTTCAGACCTCGCGCCGTTTCCATGTCGAAATCCAGCCCCAGCTGGTGCTGCTGCAAAAAACCCTGTTGAACATCGAGGGACTGGGGCGTGAGCTGGACCCCGACCTGGACCTCTGGAGCACCGCCAAGCCTTTTCTCGAGAAATGGATGCTCGAGCAGGTGGGCCCGGAAAAATTGCTGGCGCAGCTCAAGGCGGAGGCGCCTGCTTATGCCAAGCTGCTACCCGGTTTGCCGCGCCTGCTGTCCCAGTACCTGAAATCACCCCCTGGAAT
>NZ_JBFUCA010000473.1:0-3360 GCF_056405475.1 Polaromonas sp. P1_G4 | reverse complement strand
TACAAGGTGGGCACACCATAAAAAATCGTGGGCTGGTATTTTTTGAGCAATGCAAACACGTCAGCAGGCGTGGGCCGCGCGGGCAGCAACACCGTGGTGGCACCCACACTCATGGGAAAAGTCAGTGCGTTGCCCAGGCCGTAGGCAAAAAAGAGCTTGGCAGCGGAATACACCACGTCGTCTTCCCGGATGCCAAGCACGCCGCGGCCATACAGCTCGGCCGTCTGGATCAGGTGGCTGTGCAGGTGTACGGTGCCTTTGGGTGCACCGGTCGAGCCGCTGGAGTAAAGCCAGAAGCAGACCCCATCGGCGCAGGTGTCTGCTATGGTTTTGGTAGCTTCTTGCGCACGCAGGACGCCACTCAGCGTGGGATATCGCGGGGATTCTTCAATGCCGGCGACGATCACGGTTTTTAGCGTGTCCATTTTTTTGAGCAGTGGCTCAAAGGCCGGGAGCAGGGCACTGGAGACGATAAGGCCCTGTGCCCGCGAGTCGCGCAGCATGAACTCGAAGTCGGGAGGTGTGAGCAGGGTGTTGGCCGCCACGGGCACCGCACCCGCAAGAATGCAGCCGAGGAAAGCGACGGGCCACTGCGGCGTGTCCAGCATGGCCAGCAGCACGCGGCTTTCAGGGGCCACCCCCTGGGCACGCAAGGCGTTGGCAAAACGGTGGGCCTGGTCGATGAGTTCGCCGTAAGTCAGCGCCTCGCCGGTGGTGGCATCGATGAAGGCGACCTTGCCCGCACGGCCGGCATTGCGCTGCAGCAGGTCGTGCGCGGCGTTGTAATTGCGCGGAATGGTTACCCGTGGCGGGCTTGCCGAATGGTCTGCGCTGCTTGCTTGCATGCTTGTCTCCAGATTGCTCTTGCTATTATTTTGGTAGCTGCTTGCGCATGCACATCAAGCGCTACGGGCCGATTTCTTATAAATTCATGATGCAGATCAAGCGGTGGCCGGGCTTGCTCCCAGCGTCTGCAGTGCGCCGGTGAGCCACTGGCGGCACCACTCAGTGCCTTCTGTTTCGGGCATGGTTCCGCTGCTGGCGTCGTGGCACCAGATATCGCCGATGCGCTGGGCGCCCAGGTCGGTCAGGCGTTCGTCGAACTTCTTGCCGCCGAAGCAGAAGGTCTGCATATAGGTACGGTCGCCGAGCGCGATAACGCCGTAGCGCACATGCCCCAGGAATTGTGGGTTGGCGCTCAATGATTCGTAGAGGGCACGGGCGTTGTCGGGTACATCACCAGAGCCGTAGGTAGAACTGCAGATGAGATAAAGTGCATCTTCCGCCTTCGAAGCATCAAAGACGCTGATGTCCAGGTTGTCCATCAGTTCGACTTCAATGTCGCTCACGAGGTCGGCGCAATCYATCTGTATGGCCTGTGCCACATAGTCGGCGGTACTGGTCATGGTACCTACAAGGATTTTGAGTTTCATCAAGAAGTCTCCAAATAAAAGATGCACTAAACTGCTTGACATCAATTTAACCTGAAGTATACTGCAATTTAGACGAAATGCAACTGGCAAAGCCCTGAAAGGGCGACTTTTTACACAGGTGCTTCTTGGAAATCATGTCCGAACAGGAATCGAAAGCCACGCTCAGTGAACTGGGCGCCCGCGTTCGTGCGTGGCGCGCGCGCCGGGGCATGACGCGCAAACAGCTGGCGTCGGACTCTGGCCTGAGCGAACGCTTTCTGGCCGATGTGGAAACCGGCAAGGGCAACGTTTCGATCAATTCCCTGGAAGCCGCGGCCCGCGCGCTGAACATCTCTATCCTTGAGCTGCTGCAGGACGCGCCGCGGCCGGCTTTGGCCCGTGTGCAGGGCTTGTTGACGCGGCTGGATGATTCGCAACTGGACCAGGCCTACAGCCTGCTCGGCAGCACCTTCGGCCTCAGCGACTCATTGGGCCGCGAGCAGCGGGTCGCGCTGATCGGCCTGCGTGGCGCCGGCAAGTCCACCTTGGGCAGCCAGCTGGCGGCCGAGCGTGGCGTGCCTTTTATCGAGCTGGACCGCGAGATTGAACGCGAAGCCGGTACCAGCATGAACGAAATTTTGCTGCTGCATGGGCAGGCCGGCTACCGGCGCTATGAGCGCCGCGCGCTGTTCCGCATCGCCGAAGACCACCCGGATGGCGTTGTCATGACCACGGGCGGCAGCATCGTGAGCGAGCGCGAAACCTTCGATTTGCTGCAAAGCCGTTTTTACTGCGTCTGGCTCAAAGCCAGCCCCGAAGAACACATGGCCCGCGTGGTGGCCCAGGGCGACATGCGGCCTTTCGACACGACCCGCGGCGCGACCGACGAGGCGATGGAAGACATCCGCCGCATCCTTTCGAGCCGCGAAGCGCTCTATGCCCGCGCCGACGCCGTGGTTGATACCGCTGCGCGCACACTGAAACAAAGCCTCAAAGACCTGGAACGCGCCGTTCCCAAAACAACCGTCCGCGACACCGTCGAACGGGCATAACCGGAGACACCCCATGAACGCCATGACAGAACCGCTTTTATTCAAACAGGTCATCGAAGGCCAGGAGCGCGAGCTCGTGAGTTTCTCCACCCACCCCAGCAAATACCAGCACTGGACGCTGAGCGTGGAGGGTGACGTCGCGCGTCTGAAGCTGGACATCAACGAAGACGGCGGCATCAAGCCCGGCTACAAGCTCAAGCTCAACAGCTATGACCTCGGCGTGGACATCGAACTGCACGACGCGATCAACCGTGTGCGCTTTGAGCACCCGGCCGTCAAGGTGGTGGTGTTCGAGTCGGGCAAGGAAAAGATCTGGTGCTCGGGCGCCAACATCTACATGCTGGGCCTGTCGACGCACGGCTGGAAGGTCAACTTCTGCAAATTCACCAACGAAACCCGCAACGGCCTGGAAGACTCCTCGCGCCATGACGGCCTCAAGGCGATTGCCTCCGTGACCGGCGCGTGTGCCGGCGGCGGCTACGAGCTGGCCCTGGCCTGTGACCGTATCATCATGGTGGACGACCGTTCTTCCACCGTCAGCCTGCCTGAAGTGCCCTTGCTGGGTGTGTTGCCCGGCACTGGCGGCCTGACCCGCGTGACCGACAAGCGCAAGGTGCGCCGCGATCTGGCAGACATCTTCTGCACCACCAGCGAAGGCGTGCGCGCCGACCGCGCCAAGGACTGGAAACTGATCGACGCCCACGCCAAGCCGCAGCAGTTTGGCGATCTGCTTGCTACAGAAATTGAAGCACTTCGCGCACAGTCTACAAGGGCTGCAGCCTCAAAAGGCATTGAACTCACACCGCTGAAGGCCGTCATTGATGATGCCGGCTACCGATACAGCCTCGTTGATGCGCAGGTCGACCGTGAAAAGCGCATTGCCACCATCACGGTGA
>NZ_JBFUCA010000472.1:0-3365 GCF_056405475.1 Polaromonas sp. P1_G4 | reverse complement strand
ACACGGTCTCGCGCCTGGCTGCGGCGCTGATCCTGGCGGTCTGCGGCGGCGTGGCTTACTGGGTGTCTACACTGGCCGCGCCTGCATTTTGATGTCTCCGGCCGGGGCGTCCCGGGCCTGCTCTCCAGTTGCAAATCACGGTAAACTGGTTGTCGACTTCTCCCCGCCGATCCGTGCAACGCCCCTCCATCCAGTTCATCACGCCCGACACGCCGGCGCAGCTGGCCGCCACGCGCCTGATTTTTCGCGAGTATGCGGAGCAGCTGGGCATTGACCTGTGCTTCCAGAATTTTGAGGCCGAACTGGCCGAACTGCCCGGTGAGTACGATGACCCTGAGGGTGCGCTGCTGCTGGCCCTGGTCGACGGCGAAGTCGCCGGCTGTTGCGCGCTGCGGGCACTGGACTCGGTCGATTACCCGAATGCCGGGGAAATGAAGCGGCTGTATGTACGCCTGCCGTTTCGCCGCCTCGGTCTGGGCCGGCAGCTGGCGGAGGCGACTTTGGACGCGGCGCGCGTGGCGGGCTATTCCTCGGTGCTGCTGGACACGCTGGACGACATGGAATCGGCGCGCGCCCTGTATGCCGAGCTGGGATTCTCCGAGATACCGCCCTACTATCACAACCCGATCCCGGGCGCACACTATCTCAAGGTCGATTTTTAGGAAAAACATGCTGCAGGCCAATAGGACCTTGCGCAAGCAGCTATGTTATTGATAGCAATTAACTGGCCGACGTCAATCCGCCATCACCAGCAGAGCAAAAAAAAGCCGCTGACAAAGAGGCAGCGGCTTTGACAGACCCCCGTAAGGGCCAGGGGGCAGCGTGATCAGCCTTTGGCCTGCGCCAGCAACGTGGCGGCATCACTGACTTCAAACTTGCCTGGGCCTTCAACATTCAGGCTGGCGACCTTTCCATCCTTGACCAGCATGGAGTAGCGGTTGCTGCGCAGGCCCATGCCGCGCGCCGTCAGGTCCAGCGTCAGGCCCGTGGCCTTGGCGAACTCTGCACTGCCATCGGCCAGCATGCGCACCTTGTCGCCGGTCTTCTGGTCGCGTGCCCAGGCGCCCATGACAAACGCATCGTTCACGCTCAGGCACCAGATCTCGTCGACACCTGCAGCCTTCAGCTCCGCGAACTTCTCCACGTAACCGGGCACGTGCTTGGCCGAACAAGTAGGCGTGAACGCGCCAGGAAGTGCGAACAGCGCAATGGTCTTGCCGGCAGTGGCCTTGGCCACGTCGACCGGGTTGGGACCAATGCTGCAGCCATTGCCTTCAACTTCAGAAAATTCCATCAGCGTGGTGGCCGGAAGGGTGTCGCCTACTTTGATCATGGTGTGCTCCTCAAGAATGGATGGGTTGTGAATGAAGTGGGGAAATCAACCCCGAAGTGTAGTGCGGCGGCGGCAAGCGTGTGCTCACTGTGCCAAAGGCGGCGCGCACGTGAAGGTCATACTTCGAAAGCCCGGAGGGACGGCGGCACACCAGCGGCATCGCAGAAGGCACAAACAAAAACGGCCCACCGAAGTGAGCCATTTTTTTGAGCGTGACCGGAGTCAGCCTTAAGTTGAACTCAAGACTTAAACGACCGCAGCCTTTTCAACCAGACGGGTCACAACCCAGTTCTTGGTCTTGGAGATCGGGCGGCTTTCGGTGATCTCGATCACATCACCTGTGTGGTACTCGCCTTTTTCGTCATGGGCGTGGTACTTGCTGGACAGCGATACGATCTTGCCGTACAGCTCGTGCTTCACACGACGCTCAACCAGAACCGTGACGGTCTTGGCGCGCTTGTCGCTCACCACCTTGCCGATCAAGGTGCGCTTGAGGGATTTTTTAGCTTCCGTCATTTTTTGGCTCCTTGCTTGACGATGGTTTCGGCCAGGATAGTCTTGGCGCGAGCGATGCTGCGACGCGTGGAACGTAGCGTGGAAAGGTTGGTCAGTTGCTGCGTGGCTTTTTGCATGCGCAGGCCAAAGTGGGCTTTTTGCAGCTCTTTGACTTCGGTTTTCAGGCCGGCAACGTCTTTTTGGCKCAGTTCAGTAGATTTGGTCATTGTCATTTCCCCTTACTGGCCAATCATGCGGCTGACGAAGGTGGTGCGCAGCGGCAGCTTGGCGGATGCCAGGCGGAACGCTTCGCGGGCCAGCTCTTCAGGCACACCAACGATTTCAAAGACGATCTTGCCGGGCTGGATTTCAGCCACGTAGTACTCTGGGTTACCTTTACCGTTACCCATACGCACTTCAGCAGGCTTTTGGGAAATCGGCTTGTCCGGGAAGACACGGATCCAGATACGGCCGCCACGTTTGACGTGACGGGAAATCGCACGGCGTGCGGCTTCAATTTGACGGGCCGTCAGACGGCCACGGTCAGTGCATTTGAGACCGAAGTCACCGAACGCAACCGAGGAACCCCGGGTTGCGATGCCGGTGTTACGGCCTTTTTGCTCTTTGCGGTATTTTCTGCGAGCGGGTTGCAGCATTTTGATTCTCCGTTAATAGACCGATTACTCGGTCTTGGCACCGTCAGCTGCTGCAGCTGGCGCGGCTTTACGGACGCGCTTAACGGTGGTTTTCGGGGCTTCGCTACCAGGGGTAGCTTCAGCCGGCTTGTCGCTTCCATCTACCGGAGCGGTGTTGGTCGCACCGCGTGGTGCACGGGCACCGCGTGGAGCAGGACGGTCGGAACCAGGGCGATCGCCAGGACGGGCATCACGGCGTGGGCCGCGCGGCTTGCGTTCTTCGTCGGCCGGTGTTTCCACCATCTTGGCGCCTGGCGCATCGTTGCGGCCCAGCGTGTCGCCCTTGTAGACCCAGACCTTGACGCCGATCACACCATAGGTGGTCTTGGCTTCAGAGGTGCCGTAGTCGATGTCGGCGCGCAGGGTGTGAAGGGGCACGCGACCTTCGCGGTACCACTCGCAACGAGCAATTTCAATACCGTTGAGGCGGCCGGACGACATGATCTTGATGCCCAGGGCACCCAGACGCATGGCGTTTTGCATGGCGCGCTTCATCGCACGGCGGAACATGATGCGTTTTTCAAGCTGCTGCGTGATGCTGTCAGCGATGAGCTTGGCATCAATTTCAGGCTTGCGAACTTCTTCGATGTTCACGGCGACCGGCACGCCCAGCTGGCGGCTCAGTTCTTTCTTGAGGTTCTCGATGTCCTCGCCTTTTTTGCCGATCACGACGCCCGGACGTGCCGAGAAAATCGTGATGCGGGCATTCTTGGCGGGGCGCTCGATCAGAACGCGCGAAACCGCAGCGTTCTTGAGCTTGGCCTTCAGGTACTCGCGAACCTTGATGTCTTCAGCCRGCATGCCGGCGAAATCACGGTTGCTTGCGTACCAGCGGCTAGACC
>NZ_JBFUCA010000471.1:0-3379 GCF_056405475.1 Polaromonas sp. P1_G4 | reverse complement strand
GCGCCGTGCTGCTCAAGGGCGGGCATTTGCCCGGCGACGTGGTCAGCGATTTACTGGTCACGCAAAATGGCGAACTGCACTGGATGCGCGGGCCGCGCATTCCCAGCCCCAACACCCACGGCACCGGTTGCACGTTGTCGTCTGCGATTGCCGCGCACCTGGCGTTGGGGCACCCTCTGCTGGAGGCCGTGCAGCTCGCACGTGCCTATGTGCGCGCAGCGCTGGAGGCCGGTGCGCGGGTGCGTACAGGTGCCGGTGGCGGGCCGCTGAACCACGGCCACGCGCCCATCGCGATGCGGCTCAAGCCGCTGCGGTAATACCGGAGCGGCCGCTGCGGGTGAGGCGTGCCAATGCAAAAGTCAGCACCAGCGTTGGTAGCGCTGCACCCCACTCGGGCGCAAATTTCGCGCACAGGTGATAACACGCAATGCCCAGCACCCAGATCGCGACGGCGCTGGGATTCACCTTGCGTTCGGCCACCAGCGAAGCGATATCGGACGTGCCGGCCAGCCGCGCCAGAATCACGCCGTACAAGGGCACAAAGACCGAACTGAGCATCAACAAAAAAGGCTCCAGGCTGTGCATGGGCAGCACCAGCGCCAGCGCAGTGCACAGCAGGGCCAGCCCCACGCCCCAGCGCCGCACGCTCCAGGCCGGTTTCAGGCTGTGGCCGGCCACCGAGCCCGAATAGAGATCGCCATACGCGTTGTCGACCTCATCGATCAGGATCAGCCCCAGCGCGATCAGGCCGCCTTGCGCCAGCAGCAGCGCGGCGACCAGGTCGGTACTGGGCGCCGTGATAGCGACGAGCACGCCCAGCGCATAGCACCAGATATTGGCGACGGCATAGCCCATCCAGGTGCCGCGCAGCGCGGCTTTTCCATCGCGTCCATGGCGCGCGAAATCGGCCACGAGGGGTAACCACGACACCGGCATTGCGATCACCAGGTCGAGTGCGGACAGCGTGCTCATGCCGCCTTCGCCGGGCCGCATCCACAGCGCGCTCAGTCCTTGGGCATTGGCCTTGGCCAGGAATTGCCAGCTCAACCACAGCAGCGAGGCGATGACCAGCGGCAGGCCATAACGGCCTATGAATTTGCGCACCAGTTTCACCATGGAGCCTGAGAGCAGCGTCAGCAGCACCGCACCCCACAGCAGGGTAGCGAGAAGGGGCCACAAGGCTCCGGTAAAGCCGCCCGACTGGCGCGCAATGGCCATGGTGCCGTCGCGCATCACCACAAGCTCAAACGTGGTCCAGCCGATGAGCTGCACGATGTTGAGCAGCACCGGCAGGCGCGCAAAGCTGCTGCCATAGGTGGCATGCATCAGCCCGGCGCTGGAAAGCCCGCTGTCGCAGCCGATCCTGGCCGTCCAGGCCAGCAAGCCGGCGCCAAGTACCGAGCCGCAAACGATCACCAGCAAGGCTGTCTGGGTGCCAACGGCCGGCACCAGGTAGGCGCCGATCTGCATGACCAGCAGGCCCACCCCGAGGCTGAGCCAGAGCGCAGCATGGTCGCTCCAGCCGAACAGGCGGTCACTGGAGGGCAATGGCGCAAGCGCGGTGTTGCCGGCGGCGGCAGAAGTAGAAGTCGTGGTCATCAGCAGTTCCGATCATCGATGCCAGGTCGGCCTGCTTGAAGCCCGAAAGAACAGCGGGCATCCGGAACATGCTTCCCTGCGCGAGGATTACCTCAAATCAGGTTCAAAGGGACTTTCTCAGCCACCGCAATTCGCGCGACGAATTGCAGCAACACTCCCAGCGAAAGCGCCTATGCAGACGCCAGCCAAATTGTAGGGTGATTCCGGGGCGGGCCTATTGCGTAAGCCGTACAGGCAACAAAAAGCCCGCACGCGGCGGGCTTTCAGGTGGAGCGAGCCAGTTCGGCTCAGTCGTCAAACACCGGCGATTCAACGCCCAGCACCTTGTGCAGTTTCGGGCTGGTCGTGGTGTATTGCAGGTGGATCTTCTTGTCCGGGAAGATCAAGGGAGCCGCGCCAAAAGCTGCCAGCGCGCACTCATGGAAGCCGCTGAGGATCAGCTTCTTCTTGCCGGGGTAGGTGTTGATGTCGCCGACTGCAAAAATGCCCGGAACATTGGTGGAAAACTTCTCGGTGTCTACCTTGAGCTGCTTGCGCTCGATGTCCAGGCCCCAGTTGGCGATCGGTCCGAGCTTGGGTGACAGGCCGAAGAACACCAGCAGCACGTCCAGCGGGACGACACGCGTCACGCCGTCGGAGCCGGTGACCTTGGCGCCGGTCAGCTTGCCGTCTTTTTCTTCGTAGCCGGTGATCTGGCCCACGATGAACTGCATCTCGTAGGCGTCGCAAAGCTCGCGCATTTTGGCCACGCTGGCAGGCGCCGCCTGGAAGCCGTCGCGGCGGTGGATCAGGATCACGCTCTCGGCCTTGTTCGGGCCCTCGGCGACAAAGTTCAGCGTCCAGTCAAGCGCGGAATCGCCGCCGCCCACAATCACCAGGTTCTTGCCGGCAAAGTCGGCGGGGCTCTTCACGCGGTAAAACAGCTGGCTTTCGTCAAATTTCTCCAGGCCGTCCACGCGCAGCAGCTTGGGCTGGAAGGCACCCACACCGGCTGCGATGAAAATGGTTTTGGTCAGGAAGCGCGTGCCTTTTGACGTTTCGACAAAGAAGCGGCCGTCCTGCTGCTTTTCAACCACGCTGACTTCCTGGCCGAAATGAAAGGTCGCGCCAAAGGGTTCGATCTGCTTGAGCAGGTTGTCGGTCAGCTCCTTGCCGGTGCACACGGGCACGGCCGGAATGTCGTAAATCGGCTTGTCGGGGTAAAGCTCAATGCACTGGCCGCCCGGGTAGGCCAGCGAGTCGATCACATGGGCCTTGATCTCAAGCAGGCCGAGCTCAAACACCTGAAACAGGCCTACGGGCCCGGCGCCCACAATCACCGCATCGGTTTCGATGGGGCCGTCGTGCTGCGCTGCGGTATTGATCACTTCTTGGTTCAGTTGAGGTTCCATGGTTCCTGGGGCGCTTTGCAACGCGCGTGGCGGCTCGGGGAGGGCGAGGTGCCGGTGGCTTCAGGCCGGATAAGCCGAATGAACCGGCTTAGTAGGGCTTAGCGGACCAATTCGGACAGTTTGCCCGTCTTGTCTTTCCATTCCTCGGCGTCGGGCAGGGCATCCTTGCGCTTGGTGATGCTTTTCCAGCCTGCAGCGCGGCTCAATTCCACATTGAGCTGAATGAATGCAACCTGGTCGGCCGGCACGTCTTCCTCGGCGTAGATGGCATTGACCGGGCACTCGGGGATGCAGACGGCGCAGTCGATGCATTCGTCCGGATCGATCACCAGCATGTTGGGGCCTTCCCGGAAGCAATCCACGGGGCAGACATCCACACAGTCGGTGTA
>NZ_JBFUCA010000470.1:0-3387 GCF_056405475.1 Polaromonas sp. P1_G4 | reverse complement strand
CTACTCACGCCTGCGCAGTTTTTTCCGCATCCTCTTCGATCACATCCACGGCACCAACGAGAAAAATCCCGGCCGCGTCGAGCGCAAATTGAAAGCCCTGCAACGCCTGGCCGACAACCGGCTGCGCGTCGAGGTCGAGATTCACAGCGACAAATTCCAGTACGACTTCGGCAAGAACCCCACCGTGGCCGAAGTCACCGATGACTACCTGGAAGGCATTCACGACACAGAGATTGAGCGACTGCTCAGAGAAGGGAAGCAAGCGATGGAAACAGTACGCAGCACCACAGCCGTGATCACACGGCTGCAAAACACCTACGGCGACACGCGCGGCGGCCAGCTCTACGGCTTCTGGTCCGCGCTCTGCACGCTCAACGAGAACGTGGTCCGGGCCAAGTACAGCCGCGCCACCTTCTTTCGCAATCGCAAGTTGCTGGAAGACGCCGGCGTGAGCTGGCGCGCTTCCAACATCGTCGTCACAGCCAACGACTCCCTCATTCACGATTTCACGCCGCAACGCGTGGACCGGCGGTTTTGTTTTTCTCCGGCTCGGAACCGCCCCGAATACCACGTCAGCCGGGATTTGATGCGGCTTGCCGCGTAAGGAGTATTTGATGTCAGCACAACCGAACAACATCCAGCCCATGCAAGGCAAGCGCTTCATGGAAGTCACCATCAAAGGCAAGATCGAAGCCGCCCGCCGCCATGAGAAAAAACACTACACCCGCCTGATCACCCCAGCGGCCGACGCCYACACCCGCCCCCAGGTGGTCGAAGTGCGCAGCAACCAGCGCCTGGGCCAGCAGGGTGACGAAATCACGGTGGACTGCAAGCTCGGCGGCTACACCCGCAAGGCGTTCCGTTCGACCGACAAGGACACCGGCGAGATCTCCATGGTCACACCGGTGGACATGACACTCGACGCCAACGACTGAGACGTTTCGCATGCGAAACCCCATCCGCACCCACAACCGTTTCAGCGCGGCGTGGGTCTATATCCACCAGGCGCTCATCACCTGCATCGAGGTCCTGCGCCTCGGTGTGCGTGATGCCCGCGCCACCCTGCGCCACCGGGCGCGCTGAAAGGAAACGCCATGGCGCAATTCAGCTGCAGCGCCTGCGGCTACGCAGGCCACTATGTGGAGTTCAAGGTCGAGCCCGAAGCCGACCCCGACGACGCTGAGCTGGAATGCCCCGAATGCGGCTCCGAGAAAGTTTCGGAGGACTGAAATGCGGTTTCTGATCTGCACCCAAGACATCGACCCGTGTCCCCCGGCCAACGTCTCGTCTCTCAGCCTGGCCGAGACGCTGGACCCCGCCCTCCTGGGCATCACCCCCCAGGCTGTTCTTAAAACCTACACAGGAGGATTTGCCGCCGTGCTGGCCATGTGGCTCATCGGCTACGGCATTGGAATCGCGACCGGCTTGATCCGCAAGGTTTGACTCCAGCCGGGAGGCTGCCAGCGTTGTGAAACGTCGTGGCCTCTCGGGTGTAGTTCCGGATGTTCCGGAAAGCACCATTTGAAAAAGGAATTCAAATGAAGCTCTTCAACGTCGCCAAAAAATACGGCAGCACCGCTGTCGGCAAAGCCGCCGCCGCAGGCACCAGCCTGATGCTGCTGGCCAACCGCGCCATGGCCCAGACCGCCGACCCCAGCGTGCTGGACCAATTCCTCGACGCCATCGGCCTGGGCACGGTCACCGGCAAGGTCGTGGCCATTGGTCTCCTGATCGTCGGCATCGCGCTGGCCTTCAAAGGCCCGGACATCGCCAAGCGCGTGATCCGCAAGGTCTAAGGGGGTTGCCATGCTCACCGGTGCCCTCATCGCCCTGTTCTGGGCCATCATCGCCCTGATCGGTGCTCTGAGCGGCATCGGTTTGTGTCTCGCACTCGGGAGGGGCCGCTAAATGATTAGCCAACGCCTCCTCAGTGGTTTATTTCTGCTGCTGATGTGCCTGGGCACAGCCCACGCCCAGACCGGCACTTACGACATCTTCCGCACCACTGGCGGCACGGTGGTCTTCACCGGCCCCGGTCCCGTCACCACCATTCCCCCGGCCAGCGCCGGCCAGATCATCTGGGACAACGCCGTCAAAACCGACGGCGGCCTGCCCAAGGTCGAAGGCGGCACCACTGCCAAAAATCCCTCCGGCAACCCGGTAGCCGTCAAAGGCTTCGGCCGCATCCCCGCCGCCAAGGTCGCCGTCGCCCTCGGCAACCTGTTCGGCCGCGTCGCCGGTCCCATCGTCGTCGCCTCAGCGCTCTGGAACTTCTGCAAGGAACTGGACTTCGGCTGCAACCGCGCCGGCAATTCCGGCACCATCACCATCACGAAATTCGACCCGAACGTCTGTACGGTGGCGCCGTGCTACCAGTACAACACCTCGGTGCTTGCGACCTTCTACCCGAGCAAGTCGCAGGCTTGCACGGCCAGCGCCGAAAGCCGCAGCAACGTCCGGTTTCTGTACAAGGGCACCGTGAGCGGCAATGTCTGCCATGCCGAGGCGACGGAGCGAAGTGATGGGTCTTATGCCGGCTATGCGGACTGGCCCATCGGCCAGGTCTCCGCACCACCTGTGACTGACAACCCCGGCACCCCCTCCAGCCTGCAGGAGCTGCAGGACGCCATTGCCTCCAAAAGCGGCTGGCCCACCAGCTCCACCATCGGCCCCCTGCTGGAGCAGGCCATTGCCCAATCCCCCAAAGCCATCGAGATCGGACCGATCTCCCTGAGCGGCCCCGCCAGCACCCCTGGCACCCAGAAGGTCACCAACCTGCCCAACGGCAACGTGAAGACGGAAACCGTGACCCATAACCACACCTACGAAGGCAACAAGATCACGACCACCAACGTGACCAACATCACCAACTACAACCCGGTCACCAACATCACCGAAACGGAAACTAGCACCGAAACCACCCCGGAGAAAGACCCGGAGGAGCCCCCGGTGGACACGGCATTGCCCGAGGTGCCCAAGCTCTACGAACGCAAATACCCCGAGGGCCTGGTCGGCGTCTGGCGGGAACAAAAGGCGGCTCTCACGGCCACCCCCGTCGCCAACCTGATGGGCAAGCTCATGCCCAGCGTGGGCACGGGCGGCAGCTGCCCGGCCTGGAACCTGGACTTCGGCTTTGCCGTCTGGGCGGACTTCGGAGTCCGGGATGTGGCGCCGCCTTGTTATGTCTGGGACTGGGGCCGTCTGATCATCCTGGTCAGCGCCTTGCTGCTGGCCCGGGCTTTGATCTTTGGAGGTTGAGCATGAGTGCGGCCTTCTCGATGCTGTTTGCCAAGATCACGGCGGTCCTGCAGTGGTTTGCGGCGCTCAATGTCGCCATCTTCGTGGCGCTCTGGGCCATGGGTCAGGATGTCTTTGCCTGGCTGTTTG
>NZ_JBFUCA010000469.1:0-3402 GCF_056405475.1 Polaromonas sp. P1_G4 | reverse complement strand
GCTGCGCAACGGTTCGGGTTTTGTGCTGTATGCCCTGATGGACGCGGTGGTTGACCGTTACTTTCCCATCCTCGACGCACTCGAGACCGAGTTGGAGCTGATCGAGAAGGAAATCTTCACGCCCGGTGCTGCGCGAAAGAACATCGAACGGCTCTACGAACTCAAGGGCAGCGTGATGGTGCTCAAGCACGCAGTGGCGCCGCTGCTCGAAGGGGCCAGCAAACTCTATGGCGGCCGGGTTCCTCAGATCTGCAGTGGAGTGCAGGATTATTTTCGCGACGTGGTTGACCATTTGTCGCGCATCAACGCATTGATCGAAAACATGCGTGACACCATAGGCACTGCTATCCAGGTGAACCTGGCGATGGTGACGATTGAAGAGAGCGAAGTGACCAAGAAGCTCGCGGCCTGGGCCAGTATCTTTGCGGTCTGCACGGCGTTTGCCGGCATATGGGGCATGAACTTCGAAGCCATGCCCGAACTCAAATGGCGTTACGGCTACCTCATGGCCATCAGCATGATTGTGGTGGCGTGCTCTTTACTCTATTGGCGTTTCAAGCGCGCACGCTGGCTTTAAGTTACGACACGCGAGGCGGGGTAAACGCCGTGCGCGCTGCCAGCGCGGACTTGCGGCTGGCGCAACCTTCGATATGGTCGTTGACCAGGCCCATGGCCTGCATGAAGGCATACATCGTGGTGGGGCCCACAAAGCTCCAACCGCGTTTCTTCAAATCCTTGGACAGTGCGATGGAGGCCGGAGAAGTCGGCATGGCTTTCACGGCCTCGTGCGTGATGCGTGCGGGCCGGCTCTTGGCTTCGGGCTCCAGCCGCCAGACAAAAGCGCCCAGCGAGCCAAATTCTTTTCGGAGCTCGATGACGCGCTTGGCATTGTTGATGGTCGAAGCAATCTTTCCCGCGTGTCGCACAATGCCGGCGTCATTGACCAGGCGTTTGATGTCACGCTCGCCAAAGCGGGCCACCTGCTCGGCATCGAAGTTGGCGAACGCGCTGCGAAAGGATTCGCGTTTGTTCAGGATGGTCAGCCAGCTGAGGCCGGCCTGAAAACCTTCAAGGCAGATTTTTTCGAAGAGCCGGCGTTCATCGTCCACCGGAAAGCCCCACTCGCTGTCGTGGTAGTTGCGGTAGATGGGCGTCGCCTGGCACCAGGCGCAGCGCGCGGTGTGGGTGTCATCGATAAAAAGGCCGGCAGCCGGGGAGGGTGCAACGTTGGGGCGCTTGGGCGGGATGGCGGAAGGCATGGGCAATTTTAGGCAAATGCGGGCAGGGCCGTGCGGGTGAGGTGATTCATCTTTGGCCGCCCGGCAGTATCATGAAGCACGCTCCCTTTCATCGATCCACAACTTCGGAACAACGCACCATGTCCATCCAGCTTTGGCTCGCTTTCGTCGCCGCAACCGCCGTCCTGCTCATCATCCCGGGCCCGACCATCCTGACGGTCATCAGCTACTCGATGGCGCACGGCAAGCGTGCCAACATCCCGTTGGTGGCCGCCGTGGCGCTGGGTGACTCGACGGCGCTGGTGGTCTCGTTGTTCGGCCTGGGCGCCTTGCTCGCGGCATCGGCCTTCTGGTTCACGCTAGTCAAGTGGGCCGGTGGCCTGTATTTGCTTTACCTGGGCATCAAGCTCCTGCGCGCCGGAATTTCGCCCATGCAGGCGGCAGCGCCCGAGGTGCCTGGCTCCTTGTGGAAGCTGTTCGGCAACACTTACCTGGTCACTGCACTCAACCCCAAGGGCATTGTGTTTTTTGTGGCTTTCCTGCCCCAGTTCGTCAACCCCGGCGCCGACGTGACGCGACAGCTCTGGGTGCTGGCGGTGACCTTTGTGGTGATGGCCAGCCTGAACGCCACGCTGTATGCGGTGTTTGCCGCGTCGGCCCGTACACTGCTGGCCTCACCGCGCGCTCAGCGGCGTTTTAATTTCGCGGGCGGCTCGCTGCTGTCCATGGCCGGTGTCTGGGCCTTGCTGGCCAAGCGGCCGGCCTGAATTCAGGCCGGCCTGCCGAGTGCCTGCTGCATCACCGCCGCGCCCTGGGTCATCATCGTGTCGATGTATTCCCCCAGTGCATCGGGCAGCACGTCGGTGATCCAGACAAAGCGGGTGCGGTTTTCGCCCTCGGAAAACAGCTGCGCCGAAGCCATGTGATGGGTGGCCTTGCCGCCGACCACGGTGTAGCTGAGGCGGTGCATCCCTTCATGGATGCCCACCAGCACTTCGTGCGCGACCATGCCGTTGGCAAAGGTTACGGTGCGGCTGCCTTCGCCAGGTTTGCAATCGACCACGAAGCCCGGCGCAAGGCGCCGGTGCACAGCGTTGAAATCGCGCAGCGCGTCCCAGACGCTGTCTATGCCGGCGTCGACGGTGAATTCCTTGTAGATCGTGGCCATGGCGACCCCAGTCTGGCTGGCGCCGGGGTGGCGCCTTGTCATCGCAGCATAGCAATCAAACCGGGCGAAGTCAGCCCTGTTAAGCACCGGTTACAAACGCTTCCCGCGCAGCCTCAGTGCATTGCTGATCACCGACACCGAACTCAGGCTCATCGCCAGGGCCGCGATCATGGGCGACAGCAGCCAGCCGGTAAAGGGAAAGAGCAGCCCCGCGGCCAGCGGGACACCGAGGGAGTTGTAGACGAAGGCAAAACCGAGGTTCTGCTTCATGTTGGTGATCGTCGCCTCCGAAATTTTCCGGGCTTGCGCGATGCCGCGCAAATCACCTTTCACCAGCGTGATCTGGGCGCTGTTCATGGCCACGTCGGTACCTGTGCCCATGGCAATGCCCACGTTGGCCTGGGCCAGGGCCGGGGCGTCATTGATGCCGTCGCCGGCCATGGCAACGATATGGCCTTCCTCTTGCAGGCGCTTGACCAGTGCCAGCTTGTCTGCCGGCTGCACGCCGCCGTGCACTTCGTCAATGCCCAGGCGCCCGGCGATGGCTTTGGCTGTGGTCAGGCCGTCGCCTGTGGCCATGATCACGCGCAAGCCAGCGGCTTTGAGCGCCGCCAGCGCCTCGGGCGTGCTGGCTTTCACCGGGTCGGCCACGGCGAGCAGGCCCGCAAGCTTGCCGTCGACCGCCAGGTGCATCACGCTGGCGCCTTCGGCCCGCAGGGCCTCCGCCTGGGCCAGCAGCGAATCTACTGACACGCCAGCTTGCGCCATCAACTCCGTATTGCCGAGTGCGAGCAGCCGGCCGGCTACACGCCCGTTGACGCCGATGCCGCTGGCGGACTCGAAGTTCTCTGGCGTGTCCAGCGCCAGGCCGCGCGCGCGTGCTGCGGCCACCATGGCTTCGGCCAATGGGTGTTCGCTGCCCTGGTCCAGGCTGGCGGCCAGCCGCAGCACTTCGTCGGCGCTGAAGCCCACTGCGGGAACTGCGCGGTCGAACGC
>NZ_JBFUCA010000468.1:0-3414 GCF_056405475.1 Polaromonas sp. P1_G4 | reverse complement strand
GAACTCGTCAATGCGGCCGCCCGGTTGTTCCGAAAAAAAGGCTTTGACGCCACCAGCACGCGCGACATCGCAGCGGCCGTCGGCATGCACAGCGGTTCGCCCTTCTACCACTTCAAAAGCAAGGCGGCACTCCTCAATGCCGTGATGGAAGAGGGCATGCGCTCGGCGATTCAACGCCAGGCCGCGGCCCTGCAGGCGGCGGGGCTCTCTACCGCTGAGGCGCCAGCGCTGCTGCACGTGCTGATCCGCAATCACTTTGACGTGCTGCTGGGCCCCGGCAGCGACTTCATCCCTGTGATGCTTTACGAGTCGCGTTCGATCACAGCCCGGCAGCGCAACCTGCTGGCCAGACTGCAAAGCAATTACGAAGCTGTCTGGGAGCCTGTGCTGAAGGCGTTGGCCGCGGCAGGGCAACTCAAGGGACCGGTGAAGCTTTCGCGCCTTCTGATCTTTGGGGCACTCAACTGGTCGGTGCAGTGGTTTGATGCAAAAAAAGATGCGTCACTGGACGATCTGGCGGATGCGGCCATGGCGCTGTTCATTGGAGAAAAGACTCCGAAATCTCCGGCAAGAAAGATCCGCGCATGAGTTACCAATCCGTGTTCCAACCCAGTCTTTTTGCCGGTCAGGTCATTGTTGTCACCGGCGGCGGCTCCGGCATTGGCCGCTGCATCGCGCATGAACTCGCTGCGCTGGGCGCGCATATGGTGCTGATAGGCAGGAATATCGAGAAACTTCACAGCGTGGCCGGCGAAATCGTGGCGCAGGGCGGGCGCGTGAGTTTTCACCCCTGTGACATCCGCCTGGAAGAGGCCGTCAAGACCACCATCGCCGCCATCGTGGTGGCGCAGGGCCGTATCGATGGGCTTGTCAACAACGCGGGCGGCCAGTACATCACGCCGCTGGAATCCATCAGCGCCAAGGGCTGGGAGGCCGTCATCAACACCAACCTGACCGGCGGCTTCCTGATGGCGCGCGAATGCTACCTGCAAGCCATGCAGGAAAAGGGCGGCAGCATCGTCAACATAGTGGCCGACATGTGGGGTTCCATGCCCAGCATGGGCCACAGCGGCGCGGCGCGCGCCGGCATGGTGAGCTTCACCGAAACCGCGGCGGCCGAATGGGCCCATAGCGGCGTGCGGGTGAACGCGGTCGCGCCCGGCTACATCGCCTCCAGCGGCATGGACCACTACCCGCCCGAGGCCGGCCCCATGCTGCGCGAGATGCGCCACACGGTGCCACTGGGCCGCTTCGGCACCGAAAGCGAAACCTCGGCGGCCGTCGTCTTCCTGCTCAGCAAGGCCGCCAACTTCATCAGCGGCAGCACCTTGCGCGTCGACGGCGCCAGGCCCCAGATGCGCATGGGCTGGCCCATGCAGCGGCCCGATACTGACGCGCTGCAGCGTGATGCGATCAAACCTTTCGATGGTTTTCACCTGGCTGAGACCCCCAAGGTCTTCCAGTCATGACGCTGTTCCAGTCTGCGTGGAATGCGCAATCGCCACAAGCCATGCAGCGGCGTGAGGCCATGCTGTCGCGCATCGCCGCATTGCGCGCGCTGGAAGAGCGCAGCGCCGCCGCCTCCGCCAAATCACGGCCCGCCTTCGACAAGCGCGGCCAGCTGCTGCCGCGCGAGCGGGTGGCGCTGCTGCTGGATGCGGGTGCGCCCTGGCTGGGCCTGTGTTCCCTCGCGGGTTACCTGCAGGACAACAAGGACGCGGCCCAGTCGGTGCCGGGCGGCGGCGTGGTGGCGGGTATCGGCTTTGTGAGTGGCGTGCGCTGCATGGTGGTGGCCAGTGATTCAGGCATAGAGGCCGGCGCCGTCCAGGCCATGGGACTGGAAAAGATCCTGCGCGTGCAGGAGATTGCGCTGCAAAACAAGCTGCCCTTTATCCACCTGGTGGAAAGTGCGGGCGCCAACCTCATGCGCTACCGGGTCGAAGGCTTTGTGCACGGTGGAAGCCTTTTCCGCAATCTGGCGCGGCTGTCGGCGGCGGGCATTCCCGTCATCACCGTGCAGCACGGTTCGGGCACGGCTGGCGGCGCCTACATGCCGGGCCTGAGCGACGTCGTCATCATGGTGCGCAAGCGTTCCCGCGCTTTCCTTGCCGGCCCGCCACTGCTGATGGCCGCTACCGGCGAGGTGGCGACCGAAGAAGAACTGGGTGGCGCTGAAATGCACACCGGCGTGTCGGGCCTGGGTGAGCATCTGGCTGATGACGATCGCCATGCGCTGGGGCTGGCGCGCCAGGTGGTGGCCCGTACTTCATGGTCAAATCGGGCAGCAAGCAAAGCAGGGCGGGCGCAAGCAGCTACTAATTCAATAGCAAACACCGATCTCCCCTGTGAGCCGATTTACCCGCCTGACGAGCTGCTGGGCCTGGTTCCCGACGACCTGCGCCAGCCGCTGGACATGTACGAGGTCATCGCTCGGCTGGTGGATGGCTCAGACTTTTTGCCGTTCAAGGCGCTTTATGGTGCGGCCACGGTGTGCGTGCAGRCATCGATTGACGGCCATGCGGTCGGCATCATCAGCAACAATGGCCCGATTGACGTGGCCGGCGCCAACAAGGCCACGCACTTCATCCAGCTGATGTGCCAGCTGGGCCACCCCCTCATCTACCTGCAGAACACCACCGGCTATATGGTGGGCAAGGAGAGCGAGCAGGCCGGCATGATCAAGCACGGCTCCAAGATGATCCAGGCGGTGACCAATGCCGCCGTCCCGCAAATCACCATCCAGTGCGGCGCTTCATTTGGCGCGGGCAACTACGGCATGTGCGGCCGCGGCTACGCGCCGCGCTTTCTTTTCACCTGGCCCGGCGCCAAAACGGCGGTGATGGGGGGCGAACAGGCCGCGCGCACCATGCAGATCGTAGGCGAGGCGGCCCTGGCGCGAAAAGGCATCACGCCGGACCCGGCTCAGTCGCAAACCCAGTACGACAAGATCGTCGCCATGTTCGAGGCGCAGGCCGATGTGTTCTACACCTCGGGCCTGGTGCTGGACGACGGCGTCATCGACCCGCGCGACACGCGCGCGGTGCTGGCACAGTGCCTGGCAATGTGCGCCGAGGCCGATGCGCGGCAGCTGAGGCCCATGCAGTTTGGCGTGGCGCGCATGTAGACCGCCTGCAAAAAAGAACCGGAGACAACGAAATGCAATACACGCACGAACACCTTGAAATCCAGAAAACCCTGAAGCGGTTCATTGACGCCGAGATCAATCCGCACGTCGATGAATGGGAAGCCGCTGAAATCTTTCCCGCGCATGAAGTGTTCAAGAAGCTCGGCAACCTGGGCATGCTGGGCCTGACCAAGTCTGAGGAATACGGCGGCGCGGGCCTGGACTACTCCTACGCCATGGCCATGGCCGAAGCGCTGGGCCACATTGATTGCGGCGGCGTGCCCATGGCC
>NZ_JBFUCA010000467.1:0-3428 GCF_056405475.1 Polaromonas sp. P1_G4 | reverse complement strand
GCGGTGATCGGCTCGTTCATTGTGGGCGGGCTGGTTGGCTGGAACCAGGGCCTTATCAGCGACAGCTATGCCACCGGCTCTGTCGGCGCATCGAGTTCGCGGGTTGGCGGGCTGGTGGGCGACATGCTCAACGGCGGAAGCGTCAGCAATAGCTACGCCAGCGGCAACGTCACCAGCACCGGCCAGGATGTCGGCGGGCTCGTGGGGTATTGGGACAGCAATGGTACCGCCAATGTTGTGATCAGCAACAGTTATGCGAGTGGCACGGTGTCCGGCACCACGAATGTCGGCGGCCTGGTGGGCTATAAGTTCAATGCTGGTGGCACCATCAACAACAGCTACGCGACCGGGGCCGTGAGCGGCACCAGCAACCTGGGCGGGCTGGTCGGCTTGTGGGACGCCGGAACGGCGATCAACAACAGTTTCTGGGACACCGTCACAACCGGGCGGGCCACCAGCTCGGGCGGCGGCATGGGCATGACCACAGCCCAGATGCAACAACAGGCCAATTTCAGCTCGGCCACGGCTGCCAACGGCAACGTCAACCCGAACTGGGATTTCACCAGCGTCTGGCGTATTTATGAGGGAAATAGCCGTCCCCTGCTCAAGGCGCTCATGAAGGCCACCACGGTCACGGTCGGCAGCACCAGCAAGACCTACGACAAGCTGTCCTGGAACGGCGGAACCGGCATCAGTTGCTCCAATACGGCTTGCGGCAGCTTGTCGGGAAGCATCAGTTTCGGCGGAACCGCCCAGGGCGCGGTCAATGCCGGAAGCTACACGGTGACGGGTTCCGGCCTGTATTCCAATCAGCAGGGCTACGACATCAGTTACGCCAATGGCACGCTGACAGTCAATCCCGCCAGTTTGGCTGTCACAGGCGTGAGCGCAAACAACAAGGTGTATGACGCCGGCACCACCGCCACCCTCAACGGCACGGCCAGCGTCACAGCCATCGCCGGCGACACGGTGAGCATCGCCGGCACCGGCAGCGGTGCTTTCGCCGACAAGAACGTGGGCAACGGCAAGGCCGTGACCGTCACCGGCTACACGCTGAGCGGCGCAGATGCCGCCAACTATGTCGTCGTGCAGCCCACGGGCCTGACCGCGAACATCACGCCGGCCAGCCTTGCCGTTGGCGGTGTGACGATCCAGGACAAGGTGTACAACGCCAGTGACGCCGCCACCATCAACGGCACGGCCAGCGTTGCAGCTTTCGCCGGTGATACGGTGAACGTGGCCGGCACGGGCATCGGCCGGTTTGCCGACAAGAACGTGGGCAACGGCAAGGTGGTTACCGTGACCGGCTACACGCTGGGCGGCGCCGATGCCGGCAACTACACCGTGGTGCAACCCACAGGTTTCACGGCAAACATCACGCCGGCAAGCCTGGCGGTTACGGGCGTGGGGGCCAACAACAAGGTCTACGACACAACGACCACCGCGACGCTGAGCGGAACAGCAGCGGTGACAGCTTTGGGTGGCGACACGGTTACGGTGGGCGGCACCGGCAGCGGCAGCTTCGCCAACAAAAACGTGGGCAACGGCAAGGTGGTTACCGTAACCGGCTACACGCTGGGCGGCGCCGATGCGAGCAACTACACCGTGGTGCAACCCACCGGCGTGACAGCCAACATCACGCCGGCAAGCCTGGCTGTTACCGGCGTAGGCGCAAACAACAAGGTCTACGACACGACCACCACAGCGACGCTGAGCGGAACAGCAGCGGTGACGGCTTTGAGTGGTGATACCGTGACCGTGGGCGGTACCRGCAGCGGAAATTTCGCCAACAAGAATGTTGGCAATGGCAAGACCGTCACCGTCACCGGCTACACACTGGGCGGTGCAGAYGCCGGCAACTACACCGTGGTKCAACCCACAGCTGTCACGGCCAACATCACGCCGGCCAGCTTGACTGTTACGGGTGTAGGCGCAAACAACAAGGTTTACGACACGACCACCACAGCGACGCTGAGCGGGACAGCAGCGGTGACGGCTTTGAGTGGTGATACCGTGACCGTGGGCGGTACCGGCAATGGCGCCTTCRCCAACAAGAATGTGGGCAATGGCAAGGCGGTGACTGTSACCGGCTACACRCTGGGYGGWGCAGACGCCGGTAACTACACCGTGGTGCAGCCCACGGCGGTGACCGCCAATATCACGCCGGCGAGCCTGGCGGTGACGGGTGTGAGTGCAAACAACAAGGTCTATGACACCGCCACCACGGCCACGCTGAGTGGAACAGCCGCCGTTACGGCCCTGGGTGGCGATACTGTGACGGTGGGGGGCACCGGCAGCGGTAATTTCGTCAACAAGAATGTTGGCAATGGCAAGACCGTCACCGTCTCCGGCTACACACTGGGCGGTGCTGATGCCGGCAACTACACCGTGGTTCAACCCACAGCTGTCACGGCCAACATCACGCCGGCCAGCCTGGCTGTCACGGGTGTAGGCGCAAACAACAAGGTCTACGACACCACCACCACCGCCACACTCAATGGCACGGCGGCCGTCGCGGCCCTGAGCGGTGATGTGGTGACGGTTGGCGGTGGCAGCGGCACCTTTGCCAACAAGAATGTGGGCAACGGCAAGACCGTCACTGTCACCGGTTACACACTGGGCGGTGCCGACGCCGGCAACTACACCGTGGTGCAACCCACGGGATTGACCGCGAACATCACGCCGGCTGGCCTGGCTGTTACCGGCGTAGGCGCGAACAACAAAGTCTACGACACGACCACCGCGGCGACACTCAACGGAACGGCAGCCGTCACGGCCCTGGGCGGTGACGTCGTGGCCGTGGCCGGCACGGGCAGCGGCAGCTTCGCCAACAAGAATGTGGGCAATGGCAAGGCTGTGACTGTTACCGGCTATACGCTGAGCGGTGCGGACGCCGGCAACTACACCGTGGTGCAACCCACGGCGGTGACCGCGAACATCACGCCAGCCAGCCTGGCTGTTACCGGCGTAGGCGCCAACAACAAGGTCTACGACGCAACGACCACCGCGACTCTCAACGGAACGGCGGCTGTTACGGCCCTGGGGGGTGATGTTGTGACGGTTGGCGGTGGAAGTGGCGCTTTTGCCAACAAGAATGTGGGCAGCGGCAAGGCCGTGACCGTCACCGGCTACACGCTGGGCGGAGCCGATGCCGGCAATTACACCGTGGTCCAACCCACGGGGCTGACCGCCAACATCACCCCCGCCAGCCTCACGGTCACAGGTGTGAATGCCAACAACAAGGTGTACGACACCACAACTGCAGCCACGCTGAGCGGAACAGCTGCGGTGACGGCCTTGGGTGGCGACACGGTGACGGTAGGCGGCGCCGGCAGCGGCAGCTTCGCCAACAAAAACGTAGGCAATGGCAAGGCCGTGACCGTCACCGGCTACACGCTGGGCGGTGCCGACGCCGGCAATTACACCGT
>NZ_JBFUCA010000466.1:0-3434 GCF_056405475.1 Polaromonas sp. P1_G4 | reverse complement strand
TCCCTACTTCCTGGCATTTATCGGTGTTTCTGGTACGGCGGGAGGAATTTCGCTCGAAATGGCACCTCAAATATGGGCGCTTGATCCGGGAGTCCAGATAGTGCTGTGCGCGGAGCGGCTGGATCTTTCTTCTGATGCGCTGCGCGCAGCCATGGGAGCCACGAATAGCAGGTGGCTGGTGCTCAAGACGCCGCTTGATCCTGTAGAAGTCATCCAATTGGCGTACTCCCTGGCAGAGAAGTGGCATTTGCAACAACTCGCCGGGTCTCATCCAGGCGGGCACCCTGCGGCGGATGTTACGGAGAAGGGGAGCGCGGCGGCTGACTCCCAGATCAACGAGCAGGATTTGTTGCGCACGCTTCTGGACAACGCTCCCGATCACATTTATTTCAAGGATGCGCAGTCCCGCTTTCTCAAATGCAGCAAGGCACAGGCGCTACAGTTTGGGGCATCACCGGAGGAGCTGGTGGGCAAGACGGATCACGATTTTTTTTCCGAAGAGCATGCGCGCCCCGCATACGAGGATGAACAGGAAATCCTGCGCACAGGTCAGCCGATCATCGGCAAAGTGGAGAAGGAAACCTGGAAAGACGGGCGCGGTGAATCCTGGAAGCTGAGTACAAAGATGCCGCTGCGCAACAACGCCGGAGCCATCATTGGTACCTTCGGTATTTCCAAGGACATTACTGCCCTGAAGCAGACTGAAGCAGCGCTGGCGCACCACCATGATTTGCTGGCTACGCTGATGGAGAGCTCACCAGATTCCATCTTCTTCAAGGATCTGAAATCACGTTTGGTAAAAGTCAGCCGCTCGGAAGTTCACAACCTCCTGCGGCTATCGATCAGCCGCTATCGCGCAGCACATCCGGACATGGGTGAGGAGACACTTCCACCGCATTTGGCCAGTGTGGAGGAGTTTGAAAAGTATGTGATTGGTAAAACCGATGCAGACATTTACGGCCAGGACAGGGCGAGTGAATTTAGTCACGACGAAGAAGAGATTATCCGGACGGGGAAACCGATCCTCGAAAAGAGCGAAAAAACCGTTCATCCTGATGGGCGTGTCGTCTGGTACCTCACTACCAAAGGCCCCTGGAGAGACAGGAACGGCACACTGATCGGAACCTTCGGGACTTCGAAAAACATATCCGAATTGAAGGAAGCGGAACGAAAAATTGAAGAGGTTCAAGCCCAGCTGCTCACCACGGCGCGTCTGGCGGGCATGGCAGAGATCGCAACCAACGTGCTGCACAACGTGGGGAATGTTCTCAACAGCGTTAACGTGTCGGCCGAACTGATTGGCAGCCAGTTGCGGACGTCCAAGCTCAAGGGGCTCGCCCGCTCTGTGGGTTTGATGGACGCTCATACCGGAGATTTGGGGGAGTTTTTGACGCGGGACAGCAAGGGCAAGCTGTTACCCGCCTATCTGCGCGAGTTGGCGCGGACACTGGAGGCAGAGCATGAATCGATCGCGAAAGAACTCGACGCACTTTGCAGCAGTGTGGACCACATCAAACAGGTCATCGCGACCCAGCAATCATACGCAGGCACCCCGCGTGTCGTCGAATCCGCAAAGGTGGATGAGTTGCTGGACGACGCGCTGCGCATGAATGCGGATGCACTGACGCGCCACAAAGTGGATGTTGAAAAAAAATACGCAACGTTGCCCACCCTTTTGCTGGATCGGCAACGCGTTTTGCAGGTGCTGGTGAACCTGATCAGCAACGCCAAGCAGGCTTTTGGCACGATTGCAGACAGGCGCCCRTTCATTACGCTCCATGCTGTTTTGCTGGAAGGGCCCGTGCTGCGCATCACGGTGACAGACAACGGGGAAGGCATTGCACCGGAGAACCTGACACGCGTTTTCTCTCACGGCTTCACCACACGCAAAAACGGGCATGGCTTTGGCCTGCACAGCTGCGTTCTGGCCGCGCAGGAAATGGGGGGTAGCTTGCAGGTCCACAGCGACGGTACTGGAAAAGGCGCATCGTTCATCCTGGAGGTCCCCGTCGCTACCGCGGAGATTCATTGAACGCGGCAAAAAAAGCCGTTTTTTCCGCCCAGGCAGGGCTTGGGCCGGCCTAAAAGACATGCCCAGTCGCCAGTGCCGCGGCTGCCGCCCGTGTTTCCACGCCCAGCTTTTCAAAATGTGCTCCAGGTGCTTGTTCACGGCGGCGGCTTTTTGACCGACCATTTCCCCGAAGCGTAGAAATCGATCTGGGACTTCAAAGTCATGTTTACGAGTTCGCGCCACGTGCCGGGCGTGAACTTCGTCGGCCTGATTCACCCCGGCCTGATAGGCCGGAAGTCTGCCTGCCCACAGTCCCGAAAACCCGAAATCCTGGCCAAAGCGGGCCGTGGACCCACTCTGGCGGTGTGCTTAAATGGCGCATCACTACATGACAGGGGGAGTCGGCAATGAACTGCAAAACCTGGATGGGGATCGCCGCAGGGACCGTGCTGATGCTGCTTGGCGCCGGGGCACAGGCGCAGAAGATGCATCGCTGCGGCAACGTCTACCAGGACCGCCCCTGCGACACGGTGCAGCCGGGCACGGAAGTGCGCAATTTCGACAATGTCCCCCGACCCGTCGCCAGCGCGGGCACGGACACACAGTGCCGGCAACGCGGCATCGACTCCCAGAAAATTGTCTGGTCGCGCGAAGCGGGAGCGCTGGCGGAAAAACTCAGGGCCGCCGCCTATTCGGAAGAAGAGAAAACCCTGATCACCGAGGTCTACGGCAAACGCGGCACCGCGCCGGAAGTTCGTGCCAGCATCGAAGCCGACTGCATCGCAGCCAAGAAACATGCCCAGGAGGTTGCGGCGGCGCTGGCCGCCGTGGGAAAACTGCCCGGCAGTCCGGCGCCAGGCGTCGCGCCTGCGCGGCCTCRGGCCCTGGAATCCAGGGCCGTCGAGGCTGCGCAGGGCGGCGATGCCTCCTCGCTGCGATCCGCCGAATCGCAAAAGAAGCGTTGCAGCAGCATCAACACCAAAATTGAGGGCATCCAGAAGAGCCAGCGCAGCGGCGRCAGTGTGGCTGCCATGGAAAGCCTGAACCAACGCCGGCGCGACGCGGAAGCCGAACGCGACCGGGCCGGCTGCTAGGCTGTGCCGCCCGCCTGAGAAATCACGGCCTTTTCAATCACCCGGTCGTCACCCAGCACAATCAGTGCGAACAACAACTCGTCCAGGCTGGCGGCTTGCGCCGTCTTGCGCGCCAGCAGCGGCGTGGCCTGGAGGTTGAGCACGACGAAGTCGGCTTCGCAACCGGGCTGCAGGTTACCGACAACGCCTTCCAGGCCCAGTGCACGCGCCGCACCCGCCGTGTGCTGCCACCACAGGTGCTGCGGCTTGAGCGACAGGCCGGTTTTGGTCTGCCCTTCCCTTCCCACGTAGTAGGCGGCCAGCATGGTGTGGAAGGGGCTGAACGAGGT
>NZ_JBFUCA010000465.1:0-3451 GCF_056405475.1 Polaromonas sp. P1_G4 | reverse complement strand
CAGAAACGACTGGACCTACGAGCGCGTGCTGGAGACCTTTCCGCGCCTGAAAGAACGCCTGAACCACGGCGGGCAGCAGCTTTCCGGTGGCGAACAGCAAATGCTGACGATCGGCCGCGCACTGATGACCAATCCCGACGTGCTGATCCTCGACGAAGCCACCGAAGGCCTGGCGCCGCTGATTGCGCGGGACATCTGGCGCATCTGCGGCCTGATCCGAGAGACCGGCATCAGCAGCGTGATCGTCGACAAGAACTGGAAACACGTCACCCAGATTACCGACCGCAATGTCATCCTGGTCAAGGGCCAGGTGGTATTTGAAGGCAGCTCGGCCGAGCTGCACGCCAAACCCGAACTGCTGGCGCAATACCTTGGCGTATGAGCCGGGAGTCACCATCCTGGCATGACTGAAACTTTGGCCGCCCAGAAATGTCCAAGCGCTTTTCCGTCAGTCCCTAGCCGCCGCTGCGGCCGGCTGGCAAAAGTTGGCAAGCCCAAGCGCAGGGCGCCGACGGGCGCACGCAACGCGGCGTCGGCCTGAACGCACAGTTCGCCCGGGAGCGGTCACCATGAAAGTATCACCGGCCACCTCAACGCTGGGCCTCACCGTGCTGGCCATGCTCGCCTTTGCGGGCAACTCGCTCCTGTGCCGCCTCGCACTGCGCAGCACACCGATTGACGCGGCCAGCTTTACAGCCCTTCGCATCGCTTCAGGTGCGCTGGTGCTCTGGCTTTTCATGTGGCGGCGTGGTGTCACGGCGACCGGCAACTGGCCGTCGGCCGGTGCGCTGTTCGTGTACGCTGCCGCATTCTCGCTGGCCTACGTCAGCCTGCCGGCAGCCACGGGCGCGCTGCTGCTGTTCGGCTCGGTGCAACTCACGATGCTGGGCACCGGGCTGGCCCGCGGCGAACGGCTGGACGCCAGGCAAAGCGCCGGCCWGGTAATTGCCGTGGCGGGCCTCATCGCGCTGTTGCTGCCCGGCGCCGCCGCACCAAGCTTGCCATCGGCCTTGCTGATGTTGCTGGCCGGCATGGCATGGGCGGTGTATTCGCTGCGCGGAAAACACGCCGGTGATGCGACGCAGGCCACCGCAGGAAACTTCCTGCGCGCCACACCACTGGCACTGTTGTTGGCCTGTTTGATGTTCCCGCAACTGATCTGGGACATGCGCGGGGCGGCGTATGCGGTGACCTCTGGTGCGATCACTTCCGGGATGGGCTACATCATCTGGTACGCGGCGGTGAGGCGGCTTCCCGCCACTACGGCGGCCTCGGTACAACTTTCAGTGCCGGCCATTACCGCACTGGGCGGCATCGTCTTTCTTGGAGAGCCGCTGGGCTGGACGCTCGCCGCTAGTTGCACGGCCATTCTGGGCGGCGTCGCGCTGGCCGTGCGCCCTTCGCCACCCAAAAGCTAAAGCAGCGAACGCAGCTCCCTCGCGGCATCCAGCAGCAAGGGCAGCAATTCGCGCCGCATGGCCTCCGGCCTCAGCCGCTGCGGCGACGACACCACATTGAGCGCGGCCACCGTGTGCCCCTGCATGTCACGCAGCGGCACGGCCAGGGCGTGCACACCCAGTTCATGCTCTTCACTGGCCACGCAGTAGTCGTCAAGCCGCACCTGGTCAACAAGGGCGCGTAGTTTGCGCGGATCGGTCGTCGTGTGCAGGGTCAACCGCGCCAGGTTGCCTGTGTCGGTCCTGGCTTTCAGCCATGCATTGAACCCGGTTTTAGTCTTGGCAGCCAGCAGCACGCGCCCGGTGGAAGTCGCATGCGCCGGCAGGCGCGCACCGAGGTGCAAGCCGTAAGCCAGCACGCGCGCCGGCGTCGCCCTGCCGCTGTCTGCCGGTGACTTCCACTCAAAACCGCTGCGGCCAATGATGACAATCTCGTCGCCGTCCAGCACTGCGACGGAAAACGACTCCTGCGTTTGCGCGGCCAGCCGGTTCAGCGCGGGTTGAACAGCGCGCGGCAGGCGTGCGGTGGCCAGGTAGCTGCCTGAAAAGCGCAGCACCTTGGCAGCCAGCCAGAAATAGCTGCCGTCGGTTTCCAGGTAACCCAGGTGTGTGAGCGTGAGCAGGTGGCGGCGCGCGGCCGCCCGCGTGATGCCCGCGCGTTCCGCCGCCAGCGTGGCGTTCAGGCGCTGGCGCTGCGTGTCAAAACTCTCGAGCACGGCCATGCCTTTGGCCATGCCTTCAATCATGTCGGGCTTGGCGATCGGGAAAGCGCCGGTTTTCAAAGCGGTTTTTGAGATGACCATTGCGCGATCATCGCACAAGTGAGCCGGACATCGTGCAAAGCCGCGGCCACGCGCTGGGCGCGGCGCACGCAGCCGCATAACCTTCTCGCTTGGGGCACATTGCCCGACAAATTGAACGGAGACACCATGCGCGTACAGGTAGCCATCGTGGGCGGCGGCCCCGCCGGGCATTTGCTGGGCCAGCTGCTTCATAAGGCCGGCATCCATGCCATCGTGATTGAGCAGCGCAGCAAAGAGTATGTGCTGGGACGCATACGCGCAGGCGTGCTGGAGCAAGGTACAACCGACCTGCTTGACGAGGTCGGTGTAGGCGGCCGCATGCACAAGGAAGGGCTCGTGCACGGCGGCTTTGCCCTCGGCTTTGGCGGCACCCATCACCGCATTGACCTGCAGCAGCTGACCGGCGGCAAACAGGTGATGGTCTACGGCCAGACCGAAGTCACGCGCGACCTGATGGACGCGCGCGCCGCAGCAGGCCTGGCAACCGCGTATGAAGCCGAAAACGTGAGCCTTCATGACTTTGACGGGCCACACCCCAAGGTGCGTTATGTGCAGCACGGCGTGGCGCACGAAGTGGAATGCGACTTCATCGCCGGCTGCGACGGTTTTCACGGCGTGAGCCGCGCCAGCGTGCCGGCCAATGCGCTGCAGACCTTTGAGCGCGTCTATCCCTTCGGCTGGCTGGGCGTGCTGTCAGAGACGCCGCCCGTTTCCCACGAACTCGTCTACAGCAACCACACGCGCGGTTTTGCCCTGTGCAGCATGCGCAGCCACACCCGCAGCCGCTACTACGTGCAATGCCCGCTGGACGACAAGGTGGAGAACTGGAGCGACGACGCCTTCTGGGACGAACTGCGCCGCCGCCTGGCGCCCGAGCTGGCGGAAAGCCTGGTCACAGGTCCCTCTATTGAAAAAAGCATTGCGCCGCTGCGCAGCTTTGTCGCCGAGCCCATGCGCTTCGGCCGCCTCTTCCTGGCAGGCGACGCGGCCCACATCGTGCCGCCCACGGGCGCCAAGGGTTTGAACCTGGCGGCCAGCGATGTGCGTTACCTGGCACGCGCGCTGACAGAGTTTTACGACGGTAGCGAGGCCGGTATCAACAGCTATTCAGACACCTGCCTGCGCCGCGTCTGGAAGGCTGTGCGTTTTTCCTGGTGGTTCACGTCACTCATGCACAAGTTTCCCGATGCA
>NZ_JBFUCA010000464.1:0-3464 GCF_056405475.1 Polaromonas sp. P1_G4 | reverse complement strand
AGCCAGGCCAGGCCGCTGATGCTGGCAGGCTGGGCCACGTCCAGCCGCAAGGCCTTGGCGCCCAGGGCCTTGAGGCGCTGCAGGCCTTCGTCGTTGCGTGCGGTGGCTATGACGTTGGCACCGTCCGCCAGGTACTGGCTGACGAATTCAAGGCCTATGCCGCGTGATGCGCCGATGACGAGGACTTTCATGGATTAGCCCGCGAAGTTGAAGTACTTCGACCATGACGGGTCGAACGCATTGCTCAGCTCAACGTCGGCGAACGATGCGCCGCGCAAGCTGGTGTCAATCACGCCGAGTGCGGCAGGCAGGTCGCCCACGTAATAGTTGGCCAGGCGCCGGCCGTTCCTGACCACGGTGTGGGACAGGATGCCGGCATGCTGAAGCTCCAGGCGGGTGGCGATCTGCTCCTGGACTTCGCGGGCACGCTCCAGTGCCGCATGGTCATCCACGGGCAGGCGCAGCTCGATCGCGTGGCCCAGGTCAGGCCGCGCTGCAATCGCATTGGCGCTCTGGTTGACCGCCACGATCGCCTTGTCACCCTCCTGGTCGTCTTCTTCGTCACCGTCCTCGTCGTTGCCAAAGACGACTGTCATGACAGACCACTGGTGTTCGCCGCTCGGGAACAAGCCTGTGTGCCCCAGTTCGTTCGTCCAGAACGCGTCGAGCACAGGGCCGAACTTGTCGAGCGTCGTGGAGCCGGCCACTTCGTCCGAGAACGCATCGACGAAATCCACAAAGCCCACCTTGACCGCGAAGTCGTACTCGCCCAGCACATGGTCGAGCATGATGAAGGTCATGTTGCGCGCATGGTCCTGCATGTCGCTGGGCAGTTCACGCGCAAACATGACTTCGATGCCCACCTGCCCTTCATCGGCGACGTGGCCGATCAGCACGTCGGAGGTGGCCAGTTCAAAGTTGTCCATCCGCATGGGGAAGTCGGGGCTTTCCGTGCGGGCGCGAAAGGCAGTGAGGCTGTAATGCTTCAGCGGCGGCGCGCGCTTGACGAAATCCAGCAGCAGCGGAAAGGTTTCGGTACTGCCGTGCGCGGTGGCGATCAGTTCGACCTGCTGGTCGCCGTCGTCAGCCGACATTTCCAGCGCCAGCCCTTCCAGGTACTCCTCGAGAACTTCATTGATGCTCTCGACCTGGTCGCGTACCGGCTGGCGGACAAGCTCCGCCTCGCCCTCCTGGAATTTCAGCCAGAACGCATCGATGCGCTGGGCGAGCTCAGCGGGTGAAAGCGTTTGTGGTGCTTCTTGCGTCATACCAGCTCGATCGCCATGGCCGTGCCTTCACCGCCGCCGATGCACAAGGTGGCAACGCCTTTCTTCAGGCCGCGGGCCTTGAGCGCGTGGATCAGCGTGACCAGGATGCGGGCGCCGGACGCGCCGATGGGGTGGCCCAGCGCGCAGGCGCCGCCGTTGACGTTGACGATGTCGTGGCTGATGCCGAGTTCTTTCATCGCGGCCATGGGCACCACGGCGAAAGCTTCATTGACTTCCCACAGGTCCACGTCTTTGGCGCTCCAGCCGATCTTCTTGAGCAGCTTGTTGACCGCGCCGACCGGGGCGGTGGTAAACCATTCAGGGTCTTGCGCAAACGTGGCGTGGCCGAGGATGCGCGCGATGGGCGTGRCGCCCAGTTCTTTGGCGGTGGATTCACGCGCCAGTACCAGGGCGGCGGCGCCGTCGTTGATGGACGAGCTGGAGGCGGCGGTGATGGTGCCGTCTTTCTTGAAGGCAGGCTTGAGTGTGGGAATCTTGTCGAGCTTGACCTTGCCCGGGCCTTCGTCGATAGAGATCACCGTTTCGCCGCTGCGGCCCTTGACGGTGATGGGCGTGATTTCGGCCTTGAAGGCACCGGATTCGGTGGCGGCCTTGGCGCGGTTCACGCTGGCGGTGGCAAAGGCGTCCTGCGCTTCGCGGGTGAACTTGTACTTGTCGGCGCACTGCTCGCCGAAGGTGCCCATGGCGCGGCCGGGTTCATAAGCGTCTTCCAGGCCGTCGAGCATCATGTGGTCATAAATGCGGTCGTGCCCGATGCGGATGCCGCTGCGGCCCTTGAGCAGCAGGTGGGGTGCGTTGGTCATGCTTTCCATGCCGCCGGAAACCATCACGTCGCGGCTGCCGGCGATGAGCTGGTCGTGCGCGAGCATGGTGGCTTCCATGCCGGAGCCGCACATTTTGGACAGCGTGACGGCGCCCACGCTGGCGGRCAGGCCGCCCTTGAAACCGGCCTGGCGTGCCGGCGCCTGGCCCTGGCCGGCCATCAGACAGTTGCCGAACAGCACTTCATCGACCTTTTCAGGCGCAATGCCGGAACGTTCGATGGCGGCCTTGATGGCGTAGCCGCCCAGGTCATGGGCCGACAGGCTGGCGAAGTCGCCCTGGAAGCCGCCCATGGGGGTGCGGGCTGCGCCGAGGATAACGATGGATTCAGACATGAGGAGGTCCTTTCAATTGATGAGAAAAATTCGGGAGGCATCTGTCAACAAGCCGCGACGGACGCAGGATAAGTAGCAAAGCCAAGGTGGAGCGCGCTCCCAGCCAGCCAGGGCCGCGGAACCGGCTTTGCCGGGCCGCAGGCGCAGCGCCACCGAGGGGCTGGAGCCCGCGGCTCCAAGCCTGCCTGCGCAGGCTTGGACGGGCGACAGAGGCGAAGCGTCTCGCGAGCCGCGGCCTGCAAGGCCTCGCGCATTACACGGAGCCGAAGGCGAAGTGAAAAGCGTGGGGGCCAACATCTTCTAGGGCGTCAGGCCGCTCAGGCCTGTGAGCACGGGCTCGGGCGGCAGTTGCATGAGGACTTCATCGTGGGGAGCACCGGGGCTGTGCAGCGCGACAAAGCGTTTCTCGCGCTCATAAGGAAATACGTCGTGCACGTGGCCGGCCTGGATGCGTGCCTGGTGGCTTTGCCAGAAATGGGCGTCGAGCAGGTCGCCGTGGTGCTTCATGAAGACTTCGCGCACCGCGTCATTGCCGAGCAGGAAGGGGCCGAAAGTTTCGGGGAACACGTCCTTGGGGCCGACGGTATACCAGACCTCGCCGCTCATCTCTTCTTCCTCGTTGCGCGCGGCGGGCACCTTGCGGAAGTTGCAGTCGGTGATGTATTCGATCTCGTCGTAGTCGTAGAACACGACCTTGCCGTGGCGCGTGATGCCAAAGTTCTTCCAGAGCATGTCGCCGGGGAAGATGTTGGCGGCCACCAGGTCCTTGATGGCGTTGCCGTATTCGACGACGGCACGCTCGATCTGGTCCTGGGCTGCCGGCTCTTTCACGCCGGCGTCAAAGGCTTCCTGCAAATAGATGTTGAGCGGGATCATGCGCCGCTCGATGTAGACATGCTTGATGATGACTTCGGTGGCACCGTCGCCGTCGCGGTCGCTGATCTCAAGCTGGCTGGGCGCGAACTTTTCGATCTCGGCGATCAGCTCGTCGCTGAAACGTTCGCGCGGAAAGGCCACT
>NZ_JBFUCA010000463.1:0-3468 GCF_056405475.1 Polaromonas sp. P1_G4 | reverse complement strand
GGGAGGCGGCTTCGGCTTTGGGGGCCGCAGCGTCGGCATCGGCACCATCGTGGTTGCGCTGGTGGGCGGCTGGATCTTCGGCATCAACCCGATGACCATCCTGAGCCTGCTCAGCGGCGGCGGATCCCCCGCACAGGTGCAGCAGGGCCCGGCCCCCAAGCCGCCGGCCGATGACCGCATGGCGAAATTCGTCTCGACCGTGCTGGCGGACACCGAAGATGTCTGGACCGACGTGTTTGCCAAGGGCGGCGGCACTTACCAGAAGCCGCGGCTGGTGCTCTTTCGTGGCGCCACGCAAACTGCCTGCGGCCAGGGCCAGGCCGCCATGGGGCCGTTTTACTGTCCGGGCGACCAGAAGGTCTACATCGACCTGGGCTTTTACGAAACCCTCCGTAACCGTTTGGGAGCACCCGGCGACTTCGCCCAGGCGTATGTGATCGCGCATGAGGTGGGCCACCATGTGCAGAATCTGCTGGGCATTAGCGGCAAGATGGACCAGATGCGTGGCCGCGTCAGCAAAGCCGAATACAACGCCCTGAGCGTTCGCCTGGAGTTGCAGGCCGACTGTTTTGCCGGTGTGTGGGCGCATAACGCGCAGAACGCGCGCCAGATACTGGAGCAGGGCGACGTGGAGGAGGCCATGAACGCCGCCGCCAAAATCGGCGACGACGCCCTGCAGCGGGCCGGCGGCGGCGCGGTGGTGCCCGAAAGCTTCACCCACGGCACCAGCGCCCAGCGCCAGCGCTGGTTCGACACGGGCCTGAAAACCGGCAGCGTGAAGGCCTGCGACACCTTTAGCGCCCGCAGTATTTAGCCGGCAGCCAACAATTAAGAGTGAAATCGGGCTGTAGCCCTTTACTGACGCGCGCAAACAGCTATAAAATAGATAGCAATAAAGGGGTGTTGCCCCAGTGGCTGCCCTGGCCCAAATGGCCCTGAAAGCGCAGTGGGCCGGCAAAACCGGCATCGGGGCCTAAAGTGCGACAATAGAAGGCTGAGGAAGCGCTGCAACAGCCCCATCACGGTCGGTGACCGTGCCACGCCGGGCGGCCTGCCGCGCTCCCTTTCTTGTCAATGGTGCAGCGGTGCCGTTGGCTGCCAGCGCGCCGGTCCGCGCGCCCTTCGCAAGACAACCCGCAGAGTACCGCCGAGCCTTTTATGACATCCTCTTTTTCCAATCTTTCGCTGGCAGAACCGCTGGCCCGCGCCGTAGCCGAAATGGGCTACGAAACCATGACCCCCATCCAGGAACAGGCCATCCCGGTCGTCCTGCAGGGTAAAGACGTCATGGGCGCCGCGCAAACCGGCACCGGCAAGACTGCGGCTTTCGCGTTGCCCCTGCTGCAGCGCATGATGAAGCACGAGAACGCCTCGACGTCGCCAGCCCGCCACCCGGTGCGTGCGCTGGTGCTGCTGCCCACGCGCGAACTCGCCGTGCAGGTGGCCCAGCAAGTCGAGCTGTACGCCAAATACACCAATCTGCGCAGCACCGTGGTGTTTGGCGGCATGGACATGAAGCCGCAGACGGCCGAGCTCAAAAAAGGCGTTGAAGTGCTGKTGGCCACGCCGGGCCGGCTGCTTGACCACATTGAAGCCAAGAACGCCGTACTCAATCAGGTCGAATACGTGGTGCTCGACGAAGCCGACCGTATGCTGGACATCGGCTTTTTGCCCGATCTGCAGCGCATCCTGAGCTACCTGCCCAAGCAGCGCATCACCTTGCTGTTCTCGGCGACTTTTTCGCCTGAAATCAAGCGCCTGGCTTCCAGCTATTTGCAGGATCCGGTCACGATCGAGGTCGCCCGTTCCAACGCTACAGCTTCCACCGTCGAGCAGCATTTCTACAGCGTGGGCGCCGACGACAAACGCCGCGCCCTGCACCAGATCCTGAAACAGCGCGGCATGAAGCAGGCTTTTGTGTTCGTCAACAGCAAACTCGGTTGCGCACGGCTGGCGCGTTCCCTGGAACGTGAAGGCCTCAAGACCACGGCGCTGCACGGCGACAAGAGCCAGGACGAGCGCCTGAAAGCGCTGGAAGCCTTCAAGAAGGGCGAAGTCGACCTGCTGGTGTGTACCGACGTGGCGGCGCGCGGCCTGGACATCAAGGATGTGCCCGCAGTGTTCAACTTCGATGTTCCCTTCAATGCCGAAGATTACGTGCACCGCATCGGCCGTACCGGCCGGGCTGGCGCATCGGGCCTGGCAGTGAGTTTTGTTGCCAGCAGCGACCAGCGCCTGGTGGCTGATATTGAAAAACTGATCAAGACCAAGATCGAACTGGAGCCCATCGAGTTCGAGGAAGACCAGCCCCGTATCAGCGAGCAGGGCCGTATCAATGACGGCCGCCGCATGTACCGTGAAGGTGAAGAGGGCGGCCATGCGCGTGAAGCGCGCCAGCCGCGGGAGCGGCGCGAATACACGCCGCATCGCCAGCCGGCGGCGCCGCGTGACCCGTTTTTTGACCAGCCCTACGAACCAACCGCTGCGCCCGATGCCACGCCCGCCTGGGAAGCCGCCGCCAAAGCTGCCCCCGCGCGCAGCAGTGTGTCGGCCAATATCAAGCCGAAGAAAAAAGTCGCAGCGCTGTTCAAGACAGCCGGTTAAGACAACCGGCCAGGGTGAGCCGGTCCAGCACCGGTTCATTGCGGGGCGCTGAGCAGCGCCTCTACCCGATTTTCTCTACCAGTTTCCATATTCCCGTCGGTTCACGCCTACGGTGCGGGGAGCTGCTGTCCGGTTGGGTCTTTGCTGCGGGTTTCCTAAGCTTCCGGGATGATGGAGAAACCCGATCCGCATGTTCAGGCCTCGCCGGCCTTCGCGCTTTCTTCCCTTCAGAAGATTTTCAGGCCTCTTTACCGGCCCCTGTGGCAGGCCATCGGCCACTGGATTGATGCAGGCGGCATGCGCATGAGCGCGGCCATGTCGTTCTACGGCATCCTCAGCCTGGCGCCGTTGCTGGTGCTGATGGTGGCAGTGCTTGGCTGGTGGCTGGACCGCCGGTATATCGAAACCAGTCTGGTGGATCAAATCCGCAGCGTTATCGGCGCGCAGGGCGCACAGGTGGTACAGCAGGCACTTTCAAGTGCCCAGGCTCCTTCAGAGGGCATCACGGCTTCGCTGTTTGCTTTTGCGCTGCTGTTGTCGGGTGCGACCGGCGTTTTTGCCGAACTGCAGGATGCGTTTGAGCGCTTGTGGCGGCAAGGCAGTGGCGAGCTCCCGCAGCAGAAATGGTGGCACAGCGCTTCTTTGCGGTTGCGGGGTGTGGCCTACATCCTGGCCTTCGGTTTTCTCTTGCTGGTTTCGCTGGCGATCTCGACTTTTCTGAGTCTTCTCTCAGGCTGGGCGGGCAGTTATTTGCCGATTGAGAAGATCGCCTGGGTCCTCAATGAGGTCGTGTCTTTCTGCTTTTGCGTGGTGCTCTTTGTGGCGCTCATGAAAATGAGCGTGGGCCCCAAGCCCGCTTTACGC
>NZ_JBFUCA010000462.1:0-3470 GCF_056405475.1 Polaromonas sp. P1_G4 | reverse complement strand
GGGCCTGGCGATGAAGACCGAGTTCCTCAAAGACTTCAACATCGTCGAATGATCGGAATGAAAGCAAGATACACGGGCGTGTTCCCGGTGGTTCCCACCACTTTCACTGATGCGGGCGAGCTTGATCTGGAAAGCCAGAAGCGCTGCGTCGATTTCATGATCGATGCGGGCTCGACGGGCCTGTGCATCCTGGCCAATTTCTCGGAACAGTTTGTGCTGTCCGATGATGAGCGGGAAGTCCTCACCGCCACCATCCTCAAGCACGTGGCGGGTCGCGTGCCGGTGATTGTGACGACCACGCATTTCGGCACCCGGGTGTGCGCCGAGCGCAGCCGCCGCGCGCAGGACTTGGGCGCGGCCATGGTCATGGTGATGCCGCCGTACCACGGCGCCACCATCCGCGTGACGGAAGAAAAGACTTATGAGTTCTTCGCCACGCTATCAGCCGCCATTGATATTCCCATCATGGTCCAGGACGCACCTGTCAGCGGCACGACGCTGTCGGCAACCTTCCTGGCTCGCATGGCCAAAGAGATCCGCAATGTGGCCTACTTCAAGATCGAAACGCCGGGTGCGGCCTCCAAGCTGCGCGAGTTGATCCGGCTGGGCGGCGACGCGATTGAAGGCCCGTGGGACGGCGAAGAAGCCATTACCCTGCTACCCGACCTGGAAGCCGGCGCCACCGGTGCGATGACGGGTGGCGGCTACCCGGACGGCATTCGCAAGATCATGGATGCATGGGTCGCCGACAAGCGGGATGAAGCCATTGCCGAGTACACCCGCTGGTTGCCGCTGATCAACTATGAAAACCGCCAGGGCGGTATCTTGACGGCCAAGGTCTTGATGAAGGAAGGCGGCGTGATCGCCTGCGAGGCGCCGCGCCATCCGTTTCCCGCCATGCATCCTGAGGTTCGCAAGGGGTTGATCGCCACCGCGCAGCGGYTGGACCCGCTGGTGCTACGCTGGGACAGGTAAACGGCTTTGGCCGGCCTCTTCACGCGTTCTCCCTCTTTCTCTCTGTTTCCTTTCAGGCTCCCCCATCTTCAGGACACCCATGCCCCTTCGGGAAACACTCTTGCTGGTGCAGAAATGCGCCCATACCTTCAGCTTTTACGACCTGGCCACCGGCCGGGCGGAAGAACACATCGTCTTGCCCAACTTTCCGCATGAGTTCACAGTAGATCCAGTGCGCCGGCTTGCTTACGTGGGCCACTATGGCATCGAAACCGCCAGTCATCTGGGAGACGCAGGCGGGCATTCGGTCTTTGTGATTGACCTGGACAAACGCGAGCATGTGGCCACGCTGAACCTCTGGCCGTATTACCGGCCGCACGGCCTGACAGTGGACGGCCAGGGACGCCTGTTCGTGATGTCTGAAGCCCACAACGTGTTGCTGCGCTTTTCAGACCCGGCAAAGGTGCATGTACCGGACCTGGCTGTGTCTTCGGGCGGCTACAAGACGCACCTGTTTGCGCTGACGGAAGATGCACAGACAGCTTATGCACTGAACCTGCTGTCGAACACCGTCACCAAAATCAAGCCGAACGATCCGACCTTCGCACCGGTCGCGATGATGCCGGGGCCCGTGCCCGAAGGCAATGTGCTGTCGGCTGACGAGTCGCTGCTGTACGTGGCCAACCGGGGCGACGACACCATCGTCGCGGTCGACACGGCCAGCATGAAAGTCGTGGCGTCGGGCAAGACACGGCGCGACCCCAACCGGGTCTACCGCTTCCAGGGTGCGCATGGCCAGGACTTGCTGCTCACCACCAACTCGGGCGAGCATTCGCTGTCGATATTCGGCCTKGACCTGCAGGAGCAGCGCTGCTTTGCCTTGCCCAGCAACCCGCTGGCCTTGTCGTTTCACCCGGTGGACCGGGCGGTCTACATCTCATTTCAGGACGAGACGGTGCGCCGCCTCAATCTGGACAGCTTTGCGTTCGAGCAGGAAATCAGGACGCTGCGTGAGCCGGATTCGTCCTGCGTCTGGCGGCATTGATTCAGCAAGGTCTGTATCCACTCCCGGTTCATGAAGAGCACAGGCACATCGCCCACCTCACTGCCCGCACCTGTGAAGGCGTTTACAGGGCCCGTCGTCGACGCACATCACCACCTGTGGGACCTGTCGAAAGGCCACTACCCCTGGTTGCAGGAAGCGTACGATCCAGGTGCCTTCTTCCTCGGCGACTACCGGCCGATTTGCCGGGACTTCCTGGCAACCGACTACCGGGCGGCTGTAGGGCCCGGCGACGTGGTCGCAACCGTGCATGTGGAAGCCGAGCGCAGCCGCCTTGAGCAGGTTGCAGAAACTGCATGGCTGCATGAGGTCAACGCCAGGCACGGGTTTCCGAACGCCATCGTGGCGCACGCCTGGTTTGACCGGCCTGATAGCGGGGAATGCCTCCTTGCGCAGTCGCAGTTTCCGCTGGTGCGCGGCATCCGCAGCAAACCTGTCACATCGGCCGCAGCGGACCAAAGCGTCAAAGGGCAGGCAGGCACCATGCAACACGAAAACTGGCTGCGCGGCTTTTCGTTGCTGGAGAAATTCGGCCTGCGGTGGGACCTGCGCGTACCGGCCTGGCACTTGCCTGAAGCGGCCACCGTGGCAGCGATGTTTCCGAAGGTACCCATCGCCCTGAACCACCACGGCTTTGCCTGGGACCGCAGCGAAGAAGGCCTAACGCGCTGGCGCGGCTGGATGGAAACGCTGGCTCGGCAAGAAAACGTACACGTCAAGCTTTCCGAGTTCGGCCTGCGCGGCCAGCCTTGGGACTGGCACGAAAACGCGCGCATTGTGCGCGAGACGCTTGCCATTTTCGGCTGGCAGCGCTGCATGTTCGCCAGCAACTTCCCTGTATCTGGCCTGCGCATAAACTATCCGGACCTGGTTGGYAATGTGGCCGGCATGCTTGGCCACCTGCCGGCAAACCAGCAACATGCGATGATGTGCGATAACGCCTTGCGTTTCTATGCGATTGATGTGGCGCCGCCCGTGGTACCCCCGCAACCTGCGCGCCCTCTCGCCCCTGATCAACCCTGATTTCTTCTGGAGCCACCTCATGACCACCAAACACGACAACCTCATCGCCGGCCAATGGCTGGCCGGCACCAGCTACAGCCCCAACCTGAACCCCAGCAATCTTGCTGACGTGATCGGCGAGTACACGCAAGCCGACGCCGCAGGGCTCGATGCTGCCGTGCAGGCTGCGCAGGCCGCCTTCCCGGCATGGTCCACCTCGGGCATCCAGGCCCGCTCGGATGCGCTCGACAAGATCGGCACCGAAATCCTGGCACGCCGCGAAGAGCTGGGCACTCTGCTCTCACGCGAAGAAGGAAAAACCAAGCCAGAAGGCATTGGCGAAGCCACCCGCGCGGGTCATATCTTCAAATTTTTTGCCGGCGAATGCCTGCGCCTGGGTGGCGAAACCATGCCGTCGGTTCGCCCCGGCATCGGCGTGGAAATCACGCGT
>NZ_JBFUCA010000461.1:0-3480 GCF_056405475.1 Polaromonas sp. P1_G4 | reverse complement strand
CAGCACGGCCGGTGCATCGGCATTGATCGCGTTGACCATATCAGGCTGGCCCTCGGCCGCATCAACGTCGGTGAAAGCCGCCGCATTGACGACGATATCGGGCCTGGCTCCGAGTACGGCGTTCCGGATACCAACGCTGTCGGCAAGGTCGCCGCCAGGCTGGCTCCGATCAGGTGCAATCACCTCGCCCAACGCGGCCAGGCTGCGCAAGAGCTCCGCGCCCAATTGCCCGCTCTTGCCGAACAGCAGGATCTTCAGCATGGACTCACCCGGTATGGCCGCGCTCACGCACCGCTTGCAGCCAACCTGGGTTGTCCAGGTACCAGCGCACGGTGTGGCGCAGGCCGGCTTCGAAGCTCTGGTCAGCATGCCAGCCCAGCTCATGGCGGATCTTGCTCGAATCGATGGCGTAACGGGCATCATGGCCGCGGCGATCGGCTACATGGGTGATCAAGCCGGCATAGCCGGCCGGCACCGGCCGCAATTCATCGAGCAGGCGGCAAATCGTGCGCACGACATCCAGATTGGTTTTTTCTCCCTGGCAACCGATGTTGTAGGTCTCACCGGGCCGGCCGGCCTCCAGCACCATGCGGATCGCCTTGCAATGGTCCTTGACATACAGCCAGTCGCGCACCTGCAGGCCATCACCGTAGACCGGCAGGGGCCGCCCTTCGAGCGCTGCAACAATCATGTGGGGGATCAGTTTTTCCGGAAACTGGTAGGGCCCATAGTTGTTGGCGCAGTTGGTGGTAAGCACCGGCAGGCCATAGGTGCGATGGCTGGCACGCACCAGGTGGTCGGCGGCCGCCTTGCTTGCGGCATAAGGGCTGTTGGGTTCATAGCGGTCAACTTCGCGGAAAGCCGCCGCCGCCGACGTCAGCGAGCCATAGACTTCATCCGTCGACACCTGCAAAAACCGAAAGTTCGTGCCGCTTGATCCTTCCAGCCCCGACCAGTAGGCGCGCGCGGCCTCCAGCAGGCGGAAAGTGCCTACGATATTGGTCTGGACGAACTCTTCGGCCGCGTCGATGGAGCGGTCGACATGCGACTCCGCCGCGAAGTTGATGATGGCGCGCGGCCGGTGCAGCGCGAGCAGGCCGGCCACCCACCGGCTGTCAGCGATATCGCCGTGCGCAAAGACATGGCGGCTGTCACCCTCAAGCCCACGAAGGTTGTCGCGGTTGCCCGCGTAGGTGAGCTTGTCGATATTGAGGATCGGCTCATCGTGCAACGCGAGCCAGTCCAGAATGAAGTTGGCTCCGATAAAACCGGCTCCGCCAGTGACCAGAATCATGGATAGCCTTTGTTGACGGCACACGTGCGGCAACGGCGCCTGGACCGGGATTATCCCCCAGCCGCGGCGCCGCCAACGAAAAACGGGCCTGGAGAACCAGGCCCGTTTGGCATCAAGCCTGAAACAGGCTCAGAAATGAATCCCGCGCATCATCTGCTGCATCGCCACCGCTTCGGCCGACAGCGTCGGTTTGGCGCTCTTGTCGCCCTTGGCGGCCGATGAGTCGGGGAACATGCGAAAGCTGGTGTTCATGGCGATCTGGGCGATGCGCGGCACCAGCGCATGCATGAGCTGGCCGGTGATGCCCAGGCGGGTGGCCACGCGTACCGGCTTGAAGATGCAGGCCTGCGCAATCATGTCGGCGGCCTCTTCAGGGGACAGCGTGGGCACGTTGTTGTACAGGTTGGTCGGCGCGATCATGGGCGTGCGCACCAGCGGCATGTTGATGGTGGTAAAGCTGATGCCGACGTCGGCAAACTCACTGGATGCGCAGCGCGTCCAGGCGTCCAGCGCGGCCTTGGAGGCCACATAGGCCGAGAAGCGCGGTGCATTGGTCAGCACACCGATGGAGCTGATGTTGACCACATGGCCCTTGCGCTTGGCAGCCATGCCGGGCAACAGCCCCATGGTCACGCGCAGGCAGCCAAAGTAATTGAGCTGCATGGTGCGCTCGTAATCGTGAAAGCGGTCGTAGCTGGCCTCAATGGCGCGGCGGATGGAGCGGCCCGCGTTGTTGATGAGGAAGTCGACGCCGCCATGGTTGGCGATCAGCTCCTTGATGAAACGGTCGCAATCCACCATGTCGGCGATGTCGGCCGGGTAAGCCACGAAGTTATAGCCTTTGGCCTTGGCTTCCTTGCAGGCTTCGTCGAGCTTGTCCTGGTCGCGCCCGCAGATGATGGTGATGGCACCCGCATCGGCAAACTTGTGCGCCGCCGCCAGGCCGATGCCTGACGAACCACCGGTGACCAATACCACCTTGCCGTTGACGGTGCCGCGCAGCGACCGGTCGATATGCAGATCGGGATCCAGGTGGCGTTCCCAGTGATCCCAGAGGCGCCAGGCGTAGTCTTTCAGGTTGGGGCAATCGATGTTCGAGCCCTTGAGCGCGGCCAGGGTGTCGCGGCAGTCAAAGCGGGTCGGGTAGTTGACAAACGTCAGCATGTCTTCCGGCAGGCCCAGGTCGGCCAGCACCGCATTGCGCACACKGCGCACCGGCGCCAGCGCCATCAGGCTCTTTTTGACGCCGCGCGGGATAAAGCCCAGCAGGGCGGCATTCACGAACAGGTTCATCTTGGGCGCATGGGCTGCGCGGCTGAAGATGTCCAGCACATCGCCGACGCGGTAGCCCACCGGGTCCACCAGGTGAAAGCATTTTTTGGCAATACCGGTTTTGTGGCTGAGGTGGTCCAGCGCATCGACGACAAAGTCGACCGGAACGATGTTGACCCGCCCGCCCTCCAGCCCCACTGCCGGCATCCAGGGCGGCAGCAGCTGCCGCATGCGCTGGATCAGCTTGAAGAAGTAGTACGGCCCGTCGATCTTGTCCATTTCGCCGGTGGTGCTGTCGCCGACCACCATGGCAGGGCGAAACACCGTCCACGGCACCTTGCATTCCTTGCGCACGATTTTTTCGCTCTCGTGCTTGGTCATGAAATACGGGTGCTCGTAGTTTTCGGCTTCCTCGAACATGTCCTCGCGGAACACGCCTTCATAGAGGCCGGCAGCGGCGATGGAGCTCACATGGTGAAAGTGGCCGGCGTCAATCGCCTTGGCAAATTCCACCGTGTTGCGGGTGCCGTCAATGTTGACGGCCACCTGGCTTTCCTCGTCGGCGCTCAGGTCATACACCGCAGCGAGGTGGTAAAAATGCCCGACCTGCCCCTTGAGTTTCTTGATGTCTTCACTGCTGACACCGAGCTTTTTGCTGGTCAGGTCGCCGTGCACGGCAACGGCGCGGGCGGCGGGTACACCCCAGTATTCCCTCAGCGCCGCCACTTTGCCGGCGCTTTCCTTGCGGATCAGGAAATGAACGGTCGTTCCTTTTCGTTCCAGAAGTTTTTTTACCAGGCGCTTGCCAATGAAGCCTGTGGCCCCTGTAACGAAATAATGCATTTGTGTTTCCTCCGCTGAACGGCCAAGTCAAAAAGTGATTCTTGCTTAAACGGCATGACTCTCTATTCAGC
>NZ_JBFUCA010000460.1:0-3480 GCF_056405475.1 Polaromonas sp. P1_G4 | reverse complement strand
GCTGCAAAAAGCGGCATTGCATTGGGAACAACCGATAATTTGGTGGAAAACATTGCAATCGACCTTCTTGATGACTGATTCAGAACAAAGCAAATTGATTATATCGGGCGCTACTGCACCTGAGGAGGTGCCCGATGAGGCGCTGGAGGAGGGCGATACGGCTGTCGAGGTGGAGTTGCGGCAGGTAGCTGTCCCGGTCGAAAGCCATGGCAGCCGTCTCGACCGCGCGTTGGCCGCCATTGTGCCCGAGTTCTCGCGCACGTATCTTCAGCAGTTGATCGACTCAGGCATGGTGAAACTCGGGGGCTCTACAGTCACCAAGACATCCACGAAGGTCAAGGCTGGTGATGAACTCGCCATTGAGTTGCGTCCGACGCCGCAAAGCCAGGCATTCAGGCCTGAAGCGATGGCGCTGGATATCGTGTTCGAGGACGCTTACCTGATGGTGATCAACAAACCTGCCGGGCTGGTTGTGCATCCGGCGCCCGGCAACTGGAGCGGGACCTTGTTGAACGGCTTGCTCGCGCATGATCCGCAGGCCGTCTTCCTGCCACGCGCCGGCATTGTTCACCGCCTTGATAAAGAAACCAGCGGTTTGATGGTGGTCGCCCGGCAGCGGACGGTGATGGACCAGTTGGTCGGCCTGATCGCCGCCCGCGACGTGAGCCGGGAATATGTCGCACTGGCCCACGGTGCCTGGCTGGGCGGGAAAACCCGGCAGGYAGAAGCTGCCATTGGGCGGGATCCACGCAACCGGTTGCGAATGGCCGTGGTGGACCTCGATAGGAACGCCGGGAAGCCGGCCTCCACCGTGGTATCGCTGTCCCAAAGCACCGGTAAGCACTGCCTGGTCAGATGCAAGCTGCACACTGGTCGTACGCACCAAATCCGGGTCCATATGGCCTTCATTGGCCATCCCCTGGTATCCGACGAGTTATACGGGGGGGCTCCTGCTCTTGGGCTTGGGCGTCAGGCGCTGCATGCGTGCCGGCTGGCATTCGAGCATCCGGTGACTGGCAAAGTGATGGAGTTCCGGTCAGACCCTCCGGCCGACCTTCAGGCCGCTATTGCCGGTTTGGGCCTGATATACAATCAAATCCAGTAGTTTTCAGCTACCTGCACCATGGCATCCTGATCAGGAGATTGCGTATTGGGTGCCCTGCGCGCCAAGCGCCGAACCCACGTTTTCCCGGCCTTTTTTTCCGCTTTTTTTCGGAACGACCACAATCATGAATACGACGGATGCAAAACGCGTCCTCGAAACAGCACTTATTTGCGCGCAGCAACCATTGCCCCTGCGCGAAATGGGAGTTCTGTTTAACGGGGTATTGACTGCGGACAGCCTCAAGCTGGTGCTTGAGGAGTTGCAAAGCGATTGGTCTGGTCGTGGCGTGGAACTTGTTCACGTGGCGACGGGATGGCGTTTTCAAAGCAGGYCGCAGATGCGTGAATATCTGGACCGGCTGCACCCCGAAAAGCCCCCGCGCTATAGCCGTGCCACACTGGAAACCTTGGCCATCATTGCTTATCGTCAGCCGGTGACGCGCGGTGACATGGAGGACATCCGGGGGGTCACCATCAACAGCATGATCCTCAAGCAGCTCGAAGACCGCGGGTGGGTGGAGGTGATCGGCCATCGGGAAACTGTCGGCCGCCCCGCACTTTATGCCACCACCCGGCAGTTTCTTGACGACCTTGGGGTCGAGTCGCTGGACCAGCTTCCTGTGATGGACGGYAGCCCGAATCAGCTTCCGATGCTCGAGCAGATTGAGTTTGGCATCTCTGAACTTGCGGGCAAGCCGGAGGTGGACATGGATGGTACAGATGTTGAGCGGCTGGAACCTGCTGTGCCGGAGCCCGTATCAGGCACGGCTGAAGAGCTTGAGATTGGTGAGATCGCCGAGGCGCCAACTCTGTACACGCAACCACAGGTCGCTGACGACAGTGATACCGAGCCTCTTGAGAACAATGAGGCCGGTGGCGATGAGCCCACCCGAATGTAAATCATGACCCAACAAGACCCTCCTGCTTCCGAATCTGTGGACACACCTCGTGAGCCGCAGGACAAAGTGCTCATAGAGGAGCAAGCCGTGCAAGATTTGCCGGAAGCAATAGCACCCTCCGAGTCCGGCCCCGCGCAAGCCATCCGTGCTCCAGCGCCGCGGCCTTCAGCCGGCCGCAACGCCCCAGCCCCAGGTGCCATCCGATTTGAGGATGTAGTGACTGGGCAATTCGATGCTGATGAGGAAGACGTTGCGTTGGCACTGCCCAAGCGAGTGCTCGCGCCCCAGCCCGAAACCCCCAAGCTGCACAAAGTGCTTGCCCAGGCGGGACTGGGTTCACGGCTGGAGATGGAGCAACTGATTCTGGAGGGGCGAATCTCGGTCAACGCCGAGCCTGCCCATATAGGACAACGCATCCAGTTTGGCGATACGGTCAAAGTCAATGGCAAGCCAATCCGGGTGCGTATCGACCCGCCGCCGCCGAGGGTGATTGCCTATCACAAGCCCACCGGAGAGGTCGTCACACATGATGACCCGCAAAACCGCCCGACCGTTTTTCGTCGTTTACCCAAGCTGTTCCAGGGAAAATGGCAATCGGTCGGTCGCCTCGACTTGAACACGGAGGGCCTACTGCTGCTGACCAGTTCGGGTGAATTGGCCAACAAGCTGATGCATCCGCGTTTCGGCCTGGAGCGTGAGTACGCTGTTCGTGTGCTCGGTGCGCTAAATAGCGAAGAGAAAAAACGCCTGCTCGAAGGTGTGAATCTGGATGACGGCATGGCCCAGTTCAGCTCCATTGAAGCCGGAGGGGGGGAAGGCGCCAACTGCTGGTACAAGGTCACCATTTCCGAGGGGCGTAACCGTGAGGTCAGACGGATGTTTGAGGCAGTGGGGCACGCTGTCAGCCGCCTTATTCGCATCCGCTATGGGGCTATGGTTCTCCCGCGCGGCCTTAAGCGCGGCGCGTTTGTCGAACTCGATGAGCGCGATATCTGGGCCCTGACAAGCGCTTTGACCCGTTCTGAATCTCGCGCAATACCGGGGGGAGCGCAGGGTGCCGGCACTCATGGGGACGGGGTTGAACCACCGAGACGGGGACCGCGCAGAAATGAACGCCAGCGCGGCGACCGCGGGCGGCCGTCAGCGCCAAACAGCGAACCACCTCAAGCGCCGGCGCAAGGCGGATCGGAGGGCGAGCAGGGGATTCATGATCCACATGAGCTGCAACCGCCGCTGAATCTCAACGATTCTGCACCCCGTGGAAACCGACGCCGCGGTGGCAAGGGGCGTAACCAGGGTGGCAATCCCGGTGTTGGCTTCCGGACCGGCCAGCCGCAAGGCAACGGCAATGGTATGCAGGGGCAAAAACGGCGAGAGGACCGTGGTGACAAAGCTGCCGGAGGAACGCAGCCCGATCCGATGAAAACTTCATTTGGTTATATCGGTGCGGACACTTTTACCCGGCAGCGACAGGGGC
>NZ_JBFUCA010000459.1:0-3492 GCF_056405475.1 Polaromonas sp. P1_G4 | reverse complement strand
GAGTAACTAAATGTGTTTACTTCTTGAGAAGTACATCCAGATAGTGCGCTAAGTCCTTGATTTACCATCGCTTTACAGATTTCCAGATTTTCTGTGGATAACTTTGTTGATAGCTTGCCTTGGCGCGTCGCGAAGCCTTGTAAATCAAGGCTTTTCTTAAACTGCCCGGAAAAAAAGCAATTTAAAGTCTCTATATAAATCAACAACTTACGTCCGCTATTGCTTTGATAGCGAAGCATGCCGCCTGCGTTCACCATTGCGGCACCGCAACACGAATTTTGTGCATAAGTCCGGGCGCCATCGCCCGGTTTTGTGCTAGCCATGGTTGAAATCATTCATCCCGTGGCCTTTTCTGGACGTAGGCGGAAAGTTTAGGTACCAGCGGCGCGCATGCTGCGAGAGTGAGCGTGTACTGCGCGCACCAGCACTTCCACACTTTCGGGGGGCGTGTGCTGGCTGATGCCATGCCCCAGGTTGAAAATATGGGCCGGTCCAGGCTCGCTGGCATCAATATGGGGCTTGCCAAAGCTGTCCAGCACGCTTTTCACTTCGGCTTCTATCTGGGTCGGGTTGGCAAACAGCACGTTAGGGTCCAGGTTGCCCTGCAGCGTTTTGGCCTGGGGGCCATTTTCCCCCACCAGAGCCCGCGCCCTGGCCAGGTTGACCGTCCAGTCCAGTCCCAGCACCTCGCAATCGAGCTGCGCCATGGCTTCGAGCCACTGGCCGCCGCCTTTGGTGAAGACGAGGCGGGGGATCTTGACGCCCTCGTGCTCGCGTTTGAGCTGGGCCAGCACGCGGGCCGTGTAGGCCAGGCTGAAGGTTTTGAAGGCCGCGTCGGCCAGCACGCCGCCCCAGCTGTCAAAAATCATCACGGCTTGGGCCCCGGCCTCAATCTGTGCGTTCAGATAGGAGGCAACCGCGTCGGCGTTCACGGCAAGCATTTTGTGCATCAGGTCCGGGCGCTGGTACAGCATGGTCTTGACCAGGCGGTAGTCGTCGGAGCCCGCGCCTTCGACCATGTAGCAGGCCAGCGTCCAGGGACTGCCCGAAAAGCCGATCAGCGGCACGCGGCCGTTCAGGGCTTTGCGGATTGACGTCACGGCGTCAAACACATAGCGCAGCTTGTTCATGTCGGGCACCTCAAGCTTCGCCACTGCCGCCTCATCGCGCACCGGCGTGGCAAAGCGCGGGCCTTCGCCCAGCGCGAAGGACAGGCCCAGGCCCATGGCATCGGGCACGGTCAGGATGTCGCTGAACAGGATGGCGGCATCCAGCGGGTAACGCTCAAGCGGCTGCAGCGTGACTTCGGTGGCGTAGTCGGTGTTGGTGGCCAGGCCCATGAAACTGCCGGCCTGGGCGCGCGTGGCGCGGTACTCAGGCAAATAGCGGCCGGCCTGGCGCATCAGCCAGACGGGAGTGTGGGTGGTGGCCTGGCGCAGGCAGGCGCGCAAAAAGGTGTCGTTTTGAAGGGGTGCGAACATGCCCTGATTGTCTCAGGTGTGAGGCGGGCCCTCCCATCGCGGGATATCCGCAGGGGTGGCACTTGAGCGGGTTCGGATTTACCATGGCCTCATGGGCCCCGCCGGGTCCGAAAGAGGTGTTTCATGCGCATGAACGACCAGGAGTATTTCCGCAGTTGCATCGCCAAGGAGAGGCACCTTGCGCAACTGCTGGGTCATGCGCACATCGAGGAATGCTACGAAAGCGCAGGCACCCTCTGGGACAGCAATCAGGCTTTGCCGCAATGGACGCGCGACTGGCGTGCCTGCGGCCCGCTGATGACGGCCTACGGCATCACGGTGAGCTATGACGCCGGGGGCGCGACGCTCGGGTCCACGACGGTGCATTTCACGGACCACCCTGGCCGCGACCGCGCGGTGATGTATGGCATCGTCAAGGAGGTGATCTTCCGGCTGGAACACCACAAGGCCTCGCCTTTGCCTGCCGTCACCCTTAAATCCGAAGTGTCTTGATGAAGGCTTCGAGCTCGTCGATGGGCAGGGGCTTGCAGAACAGATAGCCCTGGTAGCAGTCGCAACCGTGGCGCGACAGGAAGTCGCGCTGGGCTTCGGTCTCAACGCCTTCCGCCACCACGCCCAGCCCCAGGCTTTGCGCCAGGCCAATGATGGTGCGTGCGATGGCGGCGTCGTTAGGGTCGCGCAGGATGTCTTCCACAAAAGACTTGTCGATTTTCAATTGGTCCAGCGGCAAGCGCTTCAGGCATGAGAGTGAGGAATAGCCCATGCCGAAATCGTCAATGGAAAGGGTCACGCCCATCTTCTTGAGCCGGGCCATTTTGGTGATGGTGACCTCCATGTTCTCCGCCAGCAGGCTTTCGGTCAGCTCCAGCTTGAGCTTGTGCGGGCTGACTTTCGTTTCCTTGAGTGCGGCCATGACAAGGTCCACGAACTCCGGGTGGCGGAACTGCCGCACACTCACGTTGACGGCCACACTGAAGGCTGCGGTCTCGGGGCGGTGGGCCCACGCCGCCAGCTGGCGGCAAGCCGTCTCAAGCGCCCATTGGCCCAGCGGCAGTATCAGCCCGGCCTCCTCAGCCGCCGGAATGAACTCGGACGGCTGCACCAGGCCGCGCCCGCCGTGCTGCCAGCGCAGGAGTGCCTCGACGCCCGTCATGCGCCCGTCGCGCCCTACCTGTGGCTGGTAGTACAGAAGGAACTGCTTTTCGCGCAGGCCCTGGCGCAGGTCCGATTGCAGTGCGGCACTGGCGGTGACGGCGGCCTGCATCGCCGGGTTGAAAAAGCAGATGGTGTTGCGCCCGGCCATCTTGGCCTGGTACATGGCCAGGTCGGCCTGCTTGAGCAGGTCTCCAATGTTGTCCAGGGTCTGGTTGAACGAAGTGATGCCGATACTGCAGGTGCTGTAGTGCTGGTAGCCCGCCAGGCTGTAGGGTTCGCTCAGCGCAGCAAGAATCCGCGCACCCACCGCTTCGGCTTTTGCGGCCGCTGCTTGAGGGTCCTGGCCCAGGTCCTCCAGCATGACCACAAATTCATCCCCGCCCAGGCGCGCCACCGTGTCGGGCGGCTCCAGGCAKGCCGCAAGGCGCTTGGCAACCTGCTGCAGCAACAGGTCGCCTTTCTGGTGGCCCATGGTGTCGTTGAGTGTCTTGAAATTGTCCAGGTCAATGAACATCAGCGCCGCTTCGCGCGGATGCCGGTAGTTGTGGGTAAGCGCCTTCTGGAGCCTGTCCATCAGCAACTGGCGGTTGGGCAATTGTGTGAGCGGATCGTAGAAGGCGAGATGCTTGATTTCGCTCTCCGCCACCTTGCGGCGCGTGATGTCCCGCCCCACGGCAACCCAATGGGTAAAGAACACACCGGCGTCATCGGCGACCGGCACGATGTCGACTTCCATCCAGAAGTGCCTGCCGTTTTTTTTGTAGGTGATGAGCTCGGCCTGAACGGGTTCGCCCTTCTGGAAGGCGGCGCTGATGCGCTGCAGCTCGCTGCGTTGGGTCAACGGCCCGCATAGAAG
>NZ_JBFUCA010000458.1:0-3493 GCF_056405475.1 Polaromonas sp. P1_G4 | reverse complement strand
GCGTGAAAGAAGGCAACATGGTGCTGGAGCTGATTCGCCGGGTGCGCGACAAGGGACTGCCCGTCATCTTGATCAGCCACAACATGCCGCATGTGTTTGAAATCGCCGACCGCATCCACATCCAGCGCCTGGGCCGCCGTGCGGCGGTCGTCAATCCCAAGACCATCAGCATGAGCGACACCGTGGCCGTGATGACGGGCGCCAAGACGGCCGAAGAACTGCCGGAGTCCGCACTTGCCTGACATATTGGCCCCCACGCTTGTCACTGCGTGTACTACGCTGCCCCCCGAGGGGGCGCTGCGCCTGCGGACTGGCAAAGCCAGATCCGCGGCCCCGGCTGGTAAAGAGGGGCCCCCCGCGCTTATCGCTTCGCGTACTGCTGCCGCTCGAGGGGGCACTGTCACTCCAAAATGCGTGAGGCCCGCTCATGCTTAAAGGCATTGACCCTCTACTCACGCCCGACTTGCTCAAGCTGCTGGCCGAGATGGGCCATGACGATGCGCTGCTGCTGGCCGACGCCAACTTCACGGCCATGAGTGTGGGCGCGGGCAAACCCGTGCTGCGCCTGCCTGGCCATGGCATGGCGCGGACAGTGCGGGCCGTGGCGTCGCTGCTGCCTCTGGCTGAAGACGTGGATCATCCGGTGGCTTACATGCAGGTCAGCGGTACCGAGGCACCCTACCGTTCAGAGCTACAGCGCGAGGTACTGGCGCTGCTGGCCCCGGGCTGGCTGCCGCACCAGCAGGCCGAGGCCGTTGAGCGCTACGCGTTTTATGAACGGGTACGCCAGGCCTATGCCATTGTGGTGACGGGTGAATTGCAGCCTTTTGGCAACTTCATCCTGCGCAAAGGGGTCATCGGCGAAAATCTGCGTCCATGACCGAATCTCCTGTCACCGCCGCCACTCCCGCTACCCCTGCGGAATCCGAAGCAGCCACACCTGTGTGGCTGCGCCAGCGCGGCTCCAACCACGTGGGTATGCGCCAGTTCAACGAACGCGTGGTGCTGCAGGCCATCCGCCTGCACGGCAGCGTACCGAAAGCCGAACTGGCCCGCCTGACCAACCTGACCGCACAGACCATCGGGCTGATCACTGCCCGGCTGGAAGAAGACGACCTGCTGATCCGGCATGATCGCGTGCGCGGGCGCATTGGCCAGCCCTCGGTGCCGTTGGCGCTGAACCCCGACGGAGCCTTCTCTGTGGGGATCAAGATTGGCCGGCGCAGCACCGACTGGCTGCTGGTCGACTTCACCGGTCAGGTCCGCCAACGCCTGTCGCTGGCCTATGCCTTCCCAGATGCCGACACACTGCTCCCCGTGATCGGCCAGAACCTGCGCATCCTGCGCGAGCAACTCGGTGCACTGGCTCCGCGACTGGTCGGTGTGGGGGTGGCCGCTCCCTTCCAGCTCGGTGGCTGGCACCGGATGCTGGGGCTGTCAGCGCAGCAGTCGGACCGATGGAACCACATCGACCTCAGCGCCGAAGTGCAAGCCATGACCGAGCTGCCTGTGAGTTTTGCCAAAGATACCTCGGCGGCCTGCGTGGCCGAGCTGGTGTCGGGCCGTGGGCGCGACCTCAAGAGCTTTCTCTACCTGTTTGTCGACACCTTTGTGGGGGGCGGCCTGGTCATCAACTCACAGCTTCACGCCGGCATCCACAACAACGCCGGCGCCGTGGCGTCGCTGCCATTGCAGGCGGCCCGGCCACCCGGCGCGCCGCCACAGCTGGTCAGCCAGGCTTCGCTCTGGGAACTGGAGCAGTGTTTCAAGGCGCGCGGGCTTGATCCGACTGCAGCCTATGACGAACGCGCCCTGCAGCCGCCGTTCGAGTCCGACACCCAGGCCTGGGTGGCCAGCGCCGCCAATGCACTGGCCCACAGCGTGGTCAGCGCAACGGCCCTGCTGGATATTGATGCCGTGGTGATGGATGGCTCCTTTTGCCGCCCGCTGCTGCAGCGCCTGATTGAAGCCACGGGCGCAGCACTCGGCCGCTACAACTGGGAAGGCCTCTGGCCCGCCCAGGTGATCGCCGGCAGCATTGGCTCCGACGCTCGCGCGCTGGGCGGTGCCATGCTGCCCCTACATGCCAATTTCGCACCTGACCGAGACCTGTTTCTCAAGGGTGGCCGCTGATCCGCGCTTCGGGACGGTACATCGCCTCAATTTCGCGTGCATAACGGGTCATCAGGTTGTTGCGCTTGAGCTTGAGCGTCGGCGTCATCAGGGTGTTTTCGAGCGTCCACGGCTCCCGCGTAAGGTACACGGCACGCGGCGTCGCGTAGCGTGCAAAGTCCTTTGTCTGGGTTGCCATGCGCTCCAGCGCGAGCTTGTGGACAGCCGGCAGGTGCAGGCTGGCCGGATCCTCGGGGTCCACCGCCAGCGCTGCAGCCACACGCCGCCATTCGGCCGGGTTGACCACCGCCACACAGGCGATGAAGGGGCGGTTTTCACCGACGACAAAGACCTGGTCGAACAGGGAGTCGGCGGCAATCGCCACCTCCAGGTCGCCAGGCGGTACTTTTTCGCCGGTCGACGTCACGATGATTTCCTTCAGGCGTCCCATGATGCGGATACGCCCGCCATCGATCACGGCCTGATCTCCTGTGCACAGCCAGCCGTCGTCCGTCAGCACGCGGGCCGTGTCTTCGGGGCGTTTCCAGTAGCCCTTCATCACCAGCGGGCCGCGTACCTGCAGCTCCTGGTTGGCGCTGATGCGCACCTCGACACCCGGCAAGGCCCTGCCCACCGTGGCCGGGTCGTTGTCGTCCACACCATTGCCCGACACCACGGGCGATGTCTCCGTCATGCCGTAGCCCTGCAGTAGCGGCAGGCCCAGGCCGAGGAAACAGCGTGCCACCGCATGCGACAAGGGCGCACCACCGCTCACCGCCACCCGCACGCGCCCACCAAACTGCGCCCGCAGGGTTCCGGCCACCAGCCGCTCCAGCAGGGGCCAGACCAGGGGATCCAGCCATGCCCACGGACTTTTTTCGCTTTCCGCCAAAAGCAATCCCTGTGCGCGGCAAAACCGCCGCCAGCCGACAGACTGCGCCGCCAGAAACAGGCGTGTTTTAAGCGGCGACTGCGTCAGTGTTTCCTGCAGTTTGGCAAATACGCGTTCGTAAATACGCGGCACCGAAATCAGCACGGTGGGGCGCACGGTTTTCAGGTCCTCGGCCAGCAAGGGCACGGAACGCGCATAAGCCACACAGCTTCCGGCGGCAATGGGCAGGTAATAACCGGCAGTCCGTTCAAACGTATGCGACAGCGGCAGGAACGACAGGAACACATCGTCCACCGCCGGCACCACCAGCGACAGGATGGCCCGCACGTTGGACACGATGTTGCGGTGCGTCAGCATCACACCCTTGGGTTTTCCCGTGGTGCCGGAGGTATAGACGATGGCCGCGAGGTCGTCCTCCTGCGGTGCGGGCAGCAAGCCGGCGTACCCTTCCCCCACCGCCAGCCAGTCGGCCAGGGGCACAACAGCCAC
>NZ_JBFUCA010000457.1:0-3514 GCF_056405475.1 Polaromonas sp. P1_G4 | reverse complement strand
TCCGCCGGTGAGGAAAATGGCGCCTGGAGCATCCATCGGCTGGTGCAGAACCTGAAAGGGGGTTGGCGCATGGTCGTTCGGGGAGGTAATCATTGCGTTGCATTTCCAGGTTGAGTGCTTGTCTTGCCAAATGCTCTTATTCTTCTTTTGATGTTCGCGCAGTCTATGCGCCGTGCAAGGCTGAATCAAGCCTTACCCTGTCAGATATAACAGGGGCTTCCCCGCATATTCCGCTTGAATAGCGGGGCGAATCGAAAAAAGAACATAAATTGTCCGCATGCGGACAGTCTGCCGGGATTTTTGGTCCTGGTGTGAGCCCTTCTTCAAGGATCTCTCGGTCAGGTCATCGAACCGGCTTTTTGGGGGGGCATGCCGGCCAAGTGGCGTAACTGGAGAATTTTCCGGTGACCGTGGCGGTGGATGCGTCGGGGATTTCCATTCACCGCCACATTGGCTTGTATCAGGTGCCTTGGTCAGCCTTGGCTCCCCCGACCTCAAACACCAGACAGGTCGTGGTCGCATGCGCATACAGCTTGCCGTCCGGCCCGACGATGCGGCCCTCGGCCGTTGCCAACTGGCGGCCGCAGTGGATCACCGTGCCGATGGCGCGCAGCGGGCCGGTCTTGTGTGAGGCGGCACGCACGATGTTGATGCTGAGTTCGGCGGTGGTGTAGGCCCGGCCGACCGGCATCATGGTGTGCACGGCGCAGCCCACGGCGGAGTCGAGCAGCGTGGCGTACCAGCCGCCGTGCACAGTGCCCAGCGGGTTGTAGTGCTTGAGCTGCGGCGTGCCCTGGAAGGTGGCTTTACCGGGCTCAACCTCAATCAGGGAGAAATCCAGTGTTTCAGCAATGTGGGGGTAGGGCAATTGGCCGGCGAGCATGGCCTGCATCACTTCCATGCCGGTCTTGCCTGTGACGTCTTCCGGTCGGGCCAGACCAGGTTTGCCGCCGCCGTCCATCATGCGGGCGCGCACTGCGGCGCTTTGTTCCATCCACTGAGTCAATGTGTCTTGCAGGGTCATGGCATTTATAAATGTTGCATATACAATGATTGTAGCTACAATCAAATTATGAGCGAGAAAACCCGCCTGTCAACCCAGGCCGAACTCAAAGTGCAGGGCTGCACCAATGTCAAGCTGCGCCAGCTGATGCGCCGCGTCGCGCACCACTACGACCTGGAAATGACCAAGGCCGGACTGAAGACCACGCAGTATTCCCTGCTGACTTATGTGCTGAAGCTGGGCCCCATGCGACCGGGCGAGCTGGCGCGTGGCATGAAGATGAGTGCCTCCACCCTCACGCGCAACCTCAAGCCGCTGATCGACGCCGGCTGGATTGAGCTCGCCGCAGGCACCGATGCGCGCAGCCGTACCGTGGTGCTGACTGACGCGGGCCGTGCCAAGCGTGAGGAGGCCCGATCACGGTGGAGGGCTGCGCAGGAGCAGCTCAACGCACTGTTGGGCGCCGGGCGTGTGCTGGCCCTGCATAACCTGATCAACGAATCTTTAGAGCTTTTGTCCCCCATCGAATCTGGAGCTGATGATGAGTAACCCCGAGCCTTCCCCGTCCAGCGTCACGCCTTCCGCTTCTTCCACTGCACTGCCGGCGCGCCGCATCGCGATGTGGCTGGTCCTACTGGCTGCCGGCGGCACCTTTGCCCTCACCATGGGCGTGCGACAGACCATGGGCCTGTTCCTCTCTGCGCTCAATACTTCGACCGCACTGGGTATCGGCAGCATCAGCCTGGCCTTCGCTTTCGGCCAACTCTGGTGGGGGCTGACGCAGCCCTTCGCCGGCGCGGTGGCTGACCGCATCGGTACTGGCCGTGTGATCTTCATGGGTGTTGTGTTGGTGGCGATTGGCACCATCATCACGCCGCTGATGACCAGCACAGCCGGCCTGATCTTTGCCATCGGCGTGCTTGCGGCGGGCGGTGCCGGGATGGCCGGGCCTTCTGTGCTGATGGCCGCCAGCACACGCCTGGTGCCGCCTGAAAAGCGCGGCCTGGCCACCGGCATCGTCAACGCGGGCGGCTCTTTTGGGCAGTTCGCGATGGCGCCTATCGCCATTGGCCTCACAGCCGCTGTCGGCTGGGCCAGTGCAATGCAGTGGCTGGGCGCGCTGGTGCTGCTGGCGGTGCCTGCGGTGCTGGTGCTGAAAGGCAATTCGAATGCGCTGGCAGCCCAGGCTGCGGCGGCCTCGGGCACGAAAGCGCTGAGCGCACGTCAAGCCATTAGCCAGGCCATCGCAACGCCTAGCTATCGTTACCTCGCGGCGGGTTTTCTGGTGTGCGGTTTTCACGTGGCGTTTCTGGCGACTCACCTCCCCGGCGTGATAGCGGCCTGTGGTTTGCCGCCCGAAATTGGCGGTTGGTCGCTTGCGATGATTGGCCTCTTCAACATCGTCGGCAGTCTGGCCATGGGTTGGGCCGTCGGCCGCTGGCGCATGAAGTCCTTGCTGGCGCTGCTCTATACAACGCGTGGCCTCGCCGTACTCATCTTCCTGCTGGCGCCCAAGACCCCGGCCGTGATGCTGATCTTCGCCGCCGTCATGGGCGTGACCTTCCTTTCGACCGTTCCACCCACGGTGGGCCTGGTCGCCAAGATGTTCGGTACGGCCAACATGGCCATGCTGTTCGGCGTGGTGATGTTGTCGCACCAGGTGGGTGGTTTCCTGGGTGCTTATCTGGGCGGCTATATATTCCAGGCAACCGGCAGCTACGACTGGGTCTGGTACATCGACATCGTGCTGGCCACAGGCGCCGCGTTGGTGAACCTGCCGATCCGCGAAGCGCTGCTGCCGCGGCAAATGGCTGCCAAGGCCGCAGCCTGAAGGTGAAAAAACAAGGCATGAGCAAGGTCCCCAAAACCGCCGCTACCGCATTGCGCTACCTTGAGGACTTGCAGCCCGGCGACCGCTTCGTCAGTGGCGAGCACGCGCTGGATGAGGCGCAGATCACCTCGTTTGCCGCGCAGTTTGATCCGCAGCCATTTCACCTGGACCACGAAGCAGCCAAGGCCACACTCTTTGGCGGCTTGGCCGCGAGCGGCTGGCACACGGCGGCTGTCACGATGCGGCTGCTGGTGGGTGGTGGTTTGCCGCTGGCCGGCGGAATCATAGGCGCAGGGGGCGAGATCAGTTGGCCCAAACCCACGCGCCCCGGCAATGTGCTGCATGTAGAGACAGAAGTGGTGAGCGTGACGCCCTCAGCTTCGCGGCCCGATAGAGGCAGGGTGGTGGTGCGCAGCCAGACGCTCAACCAGCACGGCGAGGTGCTGCAGCAATCCGTCTACAACCTGGTGGTTCCGCGCCGCCCATCCTGATCTCAGCGTGACGGCATATCAGCGCTGTGCCAGAATTCACGCAGGCAGACAACTTGCGGGAAACATCAGATGCTTATCAATTGCGTGGTCTACCAGAACGGCACCAAGCTTGCCGACATCCCGGTCACCGAGATCAGCGACTACATCTGCCGTCCCGATGCTTTCGTCTGGGTGGCGCTGCAGGACGCC
>NZ_JBFUCA010000456.1:0-3517 GCF_056405475.1 Polaromonas sp. P1_G4 | reverse complement strand
AGGTAACTTTCAGCATCGGCGCTTGCTCAGGTGCAAGCACGATGTGAGCGGGAAGAAGACCTGGGTCGGGGTTCATGTCAGCGCTGGGCTTGAGACTGTGGGGTTGATTGATTTCTTTGGGAAGCAGCAATGGGCAGTGGCATCACTGCGACAGTAGTTTAAGCACGAGACAGTGACATATCGCAGTGATTAGTACCGCAAAAATGTAGGAGAAGACCGACAACCCTCGGCGAGGCGCGTCATGCGAAATGGTTATATTGCAGGCTAGCCAGAAAAATGCACCATGCGCAACGCGCCTTAACGAAAAAGCCAACGAAAAGCCCATGAAAAGCCTCTATAAATATTTCTTTCGTGGCCTCATCACCATCCTGCCGGTGGCACTGACGGTATACCTTCTTTATATCTTCCTGGCGTGGATGGAAACTGCCGCCCTGTGGATCCTGCGCCCTCTTATCGGCAGTTTTTACCTGCCCGGCATGGGTCTGGCGTTCGGCATCCTGACCATCCTGGCGATTGGCTTCCTGGTATCCCAGCAAAGTGTGCGCAAAGTGCTGTCTTTCGCGGAATTGCCGTTTACCAATTTGCCGGTGGTCAAAAGCATCTACTCGTCGCTCAAGAGTTTTGCCGACTACTTTTCGCCTTCGGGCAAGCAGGGCGAGCAAAGCGTGGTGATATTGCGCATGCCTGGGCACGCGATGGAAATCGTGGGCCTGATCACACGTCGCAGCTTTGCCGACCTGCCTTCCGGATTCCTTCCGGGTGAGCGTGTTGCGGTTTATTTGCCCATGGGCTACATGATCGGCGGCTACACGGTGTTTGTGCCGACGGAGTGGGTACAGCCCATCGACATGTCGGTGGAGGAAGCCATGCGCTCGTCACTGATTGCGTGGATGGCCCGCCCGCCGGCCTCAGGTACTGGCAGCGGCAGCCCGGCCGGCTGAGCTTGCGCCGGAGCGGCGTAAAGATTTGTTATCTGTGGTTTCCCACATGGACAAATCGCGTGGCGGGGCTATATTGAACCCGTCCCCCACAACCCGCGCATTCGCTGATGCGACCCGGCCATGACAAGCACAACGACAACGAAGACAAGCCGCAAGCCACCCCTTTACAAATCGCTTTACTTCCAGGTGATCTGCGCCGTGATCGCCGGTGTGCTGCTGGGGCATTTTTACCCTGAGGCCGGAAAGCTCATGAAGCCGCTGGGCGACGGCTTCATCAAGCTCATCAAGATGATGATCGCACCCATCATCTTCTGCACCGTCGTGATCGGCATCGCCGGCATGGAGGACATGAAGAAGGTCGGCAAGACCGGCGGCCTGGCGCTGCTGTACTTTGAAGTCGTCAGCACCTTCGCGCTGATCATCGGGCTGGTCCTGGTCAACGTATTCAAGCCGGGCGAAGGCATGAATGTCGACGTGTCCACGCTGGACACCAAAGCCATCGCGGCTTATACCGGCCCCGGGAAGATGGTCGGCACGACCGACTTCATCATGAACATCATTCCGTCCACCGTGGTGGATGCCTTCGCCAAGGGTGAAATTCTGCAGGTGCTGCTGATCGCGGTGATGTTCGGCTTCGCGTTGCACCRTTTCGGCGGGCGCGGCACGCTGGTGTTCGACTTCGTCGAGAAAGCCTCGCATGTACTGTTCACCATTGTCGGCTTCATCATGAAGGTGGCGCCCATAGGCGCTTTCGGCGCAATGGCCTTCACCATAGGCGCTTATGGCGTGGACAGCCTGGTGTCGCTCGGCAAGCTGATGGCCGCTTTCTATGCGACCTGCCTGATCTTCATCTTCGTGGTGTTGGGCACCATTGCGCGCCTGCACGGGTTCAGCATCTGGAAGTTCATCAAGTACATCAAGGAAGAGCTGCTGATCGTGCTGGGCACCTCGTCGTCCGAGTCCGTGCTGCCGCGCATGATGGAAAAGATGGAGAACCTGGGCGCAAAGAAAACCACCGTCGGCCTGGTGATCCCGACCGGTTATTCGTTCAACCTGGACGGCACCTCGATCTATCTCACGATGGCGGCGGTGTTCATCGCGCAGGCCACCAACACGCCCATGACCCTCACGCAGGAACTCACGCTGCTGGCGGTGCTGTTGCTGACTTCGAAAGGCGCGGCAGGCATCACCGGCAGCGGATTCATTGTGCTGGCCGCCACGCTGTCGGCGGTGGGTACCGTGCCTGTGGCCGGGCTGGCGCTGATTCTGGGGATTGACCGCTTTATGTCGGAAGCGCGGGCGCTGACCAACCTGATCGGCAATGGCGTGGCCACGATAGTGGTCGCCAAATGGACGAATGATCTGGACACGGATCGGCTAAAGGCCGGACTCAACAACGAGAGCTGGGTCGAGGCCCAGGAGCCCGAAGTGCTGATCAACAAGAAGACCGAGCACATGGCGACCGGCCGGCGCTAGGGCCTGTTCACAGTTCAGGGAAAAACGACAAAGCCCGGCAAACGGAGGATTCTCCGCCTGCCGGGCTTTGTGCTTTTTTGGGGCGCGACGAGCCGCCGGTTTAGCGAGCCTGGCGCGGTGCCGGGCCGGGGCCGCGGCCAGCGATATGGCGGAAGGTGATGCGGCCCTTGCTCAGGTCGTAGGGCGAGAGCTCCAGCGACACCTGGTCGCCGGCAAGGATACGAATATGGTTTTTCCGCATCTTGCCGGAGGTATAGGCCACCAGTTTATGGCCGTTGTCGAGCGTGACGCGAAAGCGCGAATCAGGCAACACTTCGTCTACCAGCCCATGCATTTCAATCAGTTCTTCTTTGGCCATGATGTAACTCCTAGGGAATTGGAAAAATTGTCAGTGATGTCTGTTGTAAGGGCTGGCAAGGCTTATGCGCAGGCCGGCGTCGAACGCTCGTGGATCCAGCCGAGGGCATGTTCCGTCGCGTAATGCACGGCCGCGGCCGCACTGTCGAAAAGGCCGCTGAAGCGCATCACACGGTCATGCGTGGCGCTGCCGCTGCCTGAGCGGATGGAGACCGATGCAGCGTAGCGTTCGCCTTGCTGCTTGGCCAGTGGTGAGACAAGGTACTTGCCCACCGCGATTTTGGTGTGATCTACGTTCATAAAAAGTCCGTGCCGGGTATGTGTCCCGGCTTGATAAATAAGGAGTAATCGGCTTGCGAGCAAGCCGGCGGGTGTTCGGTGTCCACCCACCTGGCCCTTGTCAGGGGCTGGGCTGGTTGAGCCATGCGTGGCACTGTCGGGAATAGTGCTCGCCGGAAAAACGGAACAGTGTTGAGAGGGTTCAGGGCTGTATGGGCACTGAAAACACTGTGGATTCGGGCTCTGGGAAGCGCCGCAATTGAGAAGGAAACCTGTTGGGAAAAGGCCTCGATGAAAAAAGCTGATGCTTTACCGAAGCTCTTATTGTAACCGCCCAGCGGAAATCACGCTTTTTACCTGATACGGCCATCACAAACCGCTCTTTCTTAGCAAGCAGGGCCGCGGAACCGGCTTTGCCGGGCCGCAGGCGCAGCGGCCCCCTCGGGGGGCAGGAAGCTACACGC
>NZ_JBFUCA010000455.1:0-3519 GCF_056405475.1 Polaromonas sp. P1_G4 | reverse complement strand
GCCGTGCGCCATGGCCCGGTTCAGCTCGATCAGGTAGGAATAACGGGTCCAGAGCACAGCCGCCATGGTGGCCAGATAACACGTGCCGGCGACAGCGGTCACCGCGTGCACCTGCCACGGCACATGGGCACGGTCCAGTGCCACCCAGCTCAACCCCGCAATGGCCACCAGCATGAAGGAGACGCCCGAGACGGCCACCCAGGCCAGGCGATCCCCCCGAACGGCACTGCGAAGACTGAGCGCCATTGCCACCAGCCCCAGAAAACAGGCCACTGCCAGGCTCAGTGCCAGGGCGTGGCGCGGGCTCAATGCCCAGCCAACCGCGATATTCAGAAGAGCCAGGCTCGCCAGCCAGGTCAAGGCACGCCGGGCCGAGTCCGGGTTGCGCAGGATGCCCAGGATGGAAAACAGCAGGTAAGCCAGCAGCGCGGATACCACGCTGGCAACGTGGGCCAGGAAACGGTCCAGAACATCGGCGTTCTCGATGGGCAATCCGCCCAGGAAGGCCACCACAAAAAAGGTCGAGGCGATTGCCGAGACAGCCGCATTGACGGCAATGCGCCGCAGGGACCGGATATAGGCAAATACCGAACCGGCCAGCATCAGGCTGGCTGACCCGAAATAGCAGCCCCAAAACCCGATCGCGTATTTGTCCATGAACCTTAACCATACCCCGCCGCCCCTCATTAAGCAAACCCCCAAATGAAGTACGCCGGCAAAAAGCGCACCCTCGCCAAAGCCGGCATTTGCCTCCCTCAGGCCAGCGGTGTCTCCCTTACACTCACTGGACTTTTTCCGTTTACCGGGGAAACAGCGCCCAGGGAGACCGCTTGCCTCTTTCGCGCCGTCCCGGCTGCCCTTGACCCGCCACAACCGATCCCGAAAGCGCGCCCATGTCTGCCGTCTTCAATTTCACCTTTGTGCCCTGGTTCCGCTCGGTCRCACCCTACATACACACCCACCGCGGTAAGACGTTCGTCGTAGGCATTGCCGGCGAAGCGATTGCGGCCGGCAAGCTTCAGCACATCGCCCAAGACCTGGCACTGATCCAGAGCATGGGCGTGAAAATCGTGCTGGTGCACGGCTTTCGCCCACAGGTCAACGAGCAGCTCAAGGCCAAGGGGCACGCCGCAAAATATTCGCACGGCATGCGCATCACGGACGAAGTCGCGCTCGACTGTGCCCAGGAAGCCGCCGGCCAGCTGCGCTACGAGATTGAGGCCGCCTTCAGCCAGGGCCTGCCCAACACCCCCATGGCCGGCTCCACGGTACGGGTGATTTCGGGCAATTTCATCACCGCGCGGCCGGTCGGCATCCTCGACGGTGTGGACTTCAAGCACTCGGGCCTGGTGCGCAAGGTGGACACCGCCGCCATCGGCCGTGTGCTGGATTTCGGCGCCATGGTGCTGCTCTCGCCCTTCGGCTTCTCACCCACCGGCGAAGCCTTTAACCTGACCATGGAAGAAGTCGCCACTTCGGTGGCCATCGCCATGCAGGCCGACAAGCTGATTTTCCTGAGCGAAATTCCCGGCATACGCATCCACCACGACCAGCCCGAAAGCGAAGACAACCCCATCGACACCGAGCTGCCGCTGGCCGCTGCCGAAAAACTGCTGGCCACCCTGCCCAACGGGGAACGCCCCACCGACACCGCGTTTTACCTGCAGCACTGCGTCAAGGCCTGCAAGGCCGGCGTGGAACGCAGCCACATCCTGCCCTTCGCGGTAGACGGCGCGCTGCTCCTGGAAATCTATGTGCACGACGGCATAGGCACCATGGTGATCGACGAAAAGCTCGAAGAGCTTCGCGAGGCCACGGAAGACGACGTGGGCGGCATCCTGCAGCTGATCGAGCCTTTTGAAAACGATGGGACCCTCGTCAAACGCAGCCGCACCGAAATCGAGCGCGACGCCGCCAACTACAGCATCATCGAGCACGACGGCGTGATCTTTGCCTGCGCGGCGCTCTACCCCTACCCCGAAGCCAAAACGGCGGAAATGGCGGCGCTCACCGTTTCGCCGCAAAGCCAGGGCCAGGGCGACGGCGAGAAAATCCTCAAACGCATCGAGCAGCGCGCCCGCGCGGCCGGCCTGCAAAGCATCTTTGTACTGACCACCCGCACCATGCACTGGTTCATCAAGCGCGGTTTTGTGCAGGTAGACCCGGACTGGCTGCCCGAAGGCCGCAAGCGCAAATACAACTGGGACCGCAAGAGCCAGGTGCTGGTCAAGAAGTTGTCCTAGGGGCTTTCCCCTTGAACGGTTTTTCTTTAGCATCCGGTGACTCCTCCCATCCCATCTACACAGGAAACCCCAGCATGCTCCAGCTCCGCCCCAACTGCGAATGCTGCAACCGCGACCTGCCCGCCGAGTCGCCCGATGCCCGCATCTGCACCTTTGAATGCACGTTTTGTGTTGACTGCGTCACCACCAAGCTCAAAGGCGTCTGCCCCAACTGCGGCGGTGAATTTAGCGCACGGCCGCGCCGCCCGCCCGACATGCTGGCCAAATACCCACCTTCGAAAGAGCGTGTTTTTAAACCTCAGGGTTGCGGAGCCGCACCATGAACACCACCACCCTGCTGCTCTTTTCCATCGTGGCGCTGGTAGCCATCGCCACGCCCGGCCCCACCGTCCTGCTGGCGCTGGCCAATGGTTCGCGCTACGGCGTGCGCCGCTCCGTGCCCGGCATGCTGGGTGCCGTGGTATCGGACTTCGTGCTGGTAGGCGCCGTAGCTCTCGGTCTGGGTGCACTGCTGGCGGCCTCCGAGTTCTGGTTCTCGGTGCTCAAGTGGGCAGGCGCGGTCTACCTGGCCTGGCTGGGCATTCGCCTGCTGCGCTCACGCGGCGGATTTGAGATTCCCGCCGAAGGCATTGCCGGCATGCAGCACGGCGGCCGCGCGATTTTCATGAAGTCCTTCCTGGTGGCCGTAACCAACCCCAAGGGTTACCTCTTTTGCTCGGCCTTRCTCCCGCAGTTCATTGACCCGGCTGCCGCCCAGGCACCGCAATACCTCGCCATTTCGCTGGTATTCGCCGGCATCGATTTTTCCGTGATGTTCGGCTATGCCTTCATAGGCGCACGCGCCATACGCCTGCTCAAGGCCTCGGCCACACGCTGGATAGACCGCGCCTGCGGCGGCGCGCTGCTGGCGCTGGCGGGCTCGCTGGCGTTCTATCGGCGCGCGAACAGCTAGGCGCGCCCGGGCTGCACGGCCCCGCTATGTGCGCTGGCGCACGGACTTTTCAGGCAAGACCTGTACACTGCCGGAGTCTTTGCAAAGACTTCACATATCCCCGGCCAGGATTCTGGAAGCGCCGCCCATAGTCGGCGCTTCGCAGGGTCGTCGTTACTTTTACAGAAACATGGCCCATGTCACCTATTACCAGCCTGAGCGTTCTTGACGCCATTGCCAAAGCCGATGGCATAGAGGTCAAGCGCCAGGAAGCACTGCTCAAGACAGGCGCATTGCAGACGGCCATCCTGACGAGCGAAAATTTCTCGATCATCGCAACCGACG
>NZ_JBFUCA010000454.1:0-3526 GCF_056405475.1 Polaromonas sp. P1_G4 | reverse complement strand
GGCCTGCAGCGTGTAGTGTGTGGGCGCGGTCGGCAGCAACAGCACATCAATGTCACGCCACATTGCGCCCGCCTGCTGGCCCAGCGCGCGTAACTTTGTTTGGGCTGCATACAGGTCGGCAGCGCTGTATTGTTTGCCCGCGCCGATGATGCTGCGCACCGGCTCGATCACCGCTTCTTCATGCGCGTCAAAAAAATCGCGCACGGCGGTGTAGCGTTCAGCCACCAGCGCGCTTTCATAGAGCAGCGCGGCCGCCTCGGCCAGCGGCGCGAAATTGATGGGCACCGGCACGCCGCCCAGGGCCTGCATGCGGGTGACAGCTTCGCCAAAAGCCTGCTCGGCCAGCGCGTCGCCGCAGAAGCCCAGTGTTGAAGGCACACCGAAACGAAAGCCTGCGGGCAAGGCGGTGTCGGCCATCGCCAGCACGCGCGAGTAGGGATCCAGCGGGTCGTAGCCCATGGCCGCTTCGAGCACGCGGGCGGCCGTGGCCACGGTGCGCGCGAAGATGGAGACGCAGTCCACGCTCTGCGCGGCCGGCACCACGCCGCGTGCGCTGACAAGGCCTTTGGAGGGTTTCAGGCCCACGATGTTGTTCAGGCCCGCCGGCACGCGCCCGGAACCCGCCGTGTCGGTGCCCAGCGCGAAATCCGCCTGCCCGGTCGCCACCACGTAGGCGGAGCCGGAACTCGACCCTCCTGATATATATGCCGGGTTGATCGCGTTGGGAACGGCGCCGTAGGGGGAGCGTGTGCCGTTGAGGCCGCAGGCGAACTGGTCCATGTTGGTCTTGCCAAGCAGTTGCGCACCCGCATCGAGCAGCTTTTGCACCACGGCGGCGTGCGCCGTCGGCGTGTAGGCGAAAGCGGGGCAGGCGGCGGTGGTCGGCAGGCCCGCTACATCAATGTTGTCTTTGGCCGCAAATGAGAGCCCGGCCAGCGCGCCGCCGCGGCCGGTCGGGAAAGACGATGTCCTGGTAATCCAGGCCTCGGGAGCCCTGCCGGCGTCCGTGCCTGCAGATGCCATCACCTGCTCAGGTGCAGCGAGCGATTGAGGAGAGTTCGGCGATGAAGAGATGTGCACCAATTGAAAGCATCCATACTTGTGTACAAGATGAGATGCAAGAGCTGTGCCAATCCGTAGAGCCGTCCCGAGCACTGCCGATGACGAAAAGTACTTTGATGTCTGCTTGTCATCCAATTAGGCGCATGAATGTCATGGATAAAGCGATTCTTGGGTAATTAATCGCGCTCGATGTATCAAATACAGTAGAGGCTTATGGAAAAGTCTCGCTCCAACCCACAGCCCAAGCTTCGTGCCGTGTTGTTTGATGCCTACGGCACGCTGTTTGACGTGTACAGCGTGGGCTTGCTGGCGGAGCAATTGTTTCCGGGCAAAGGCGAAGCGCTGGGCGTGCTGTGGCGCGACAAGCAGATTGAGTACACGCGCCTGGTGACCATCAGCAATAGCGGCTCGCATTACCGGCCCTTCTGGGACCTCACGCGCGCAGGCCTGCGTTATGCGTGCAAACGCCTGGGGCTGGATTTGAATGCCGCCCGTGAGGAGCAGCTCATGAACCAGTACCGCCACCTGTCGGCGTTTCCGGAAAACCGCGAGGTGCTGCAGGCGCTGAAGGCGCGTGGCATCACCACCGGCATCCTGTCCAACGGCGATCCCTCCATGCTGGATGTGGCCGTCAAGTCGGCAGGGCTTGAAGGCCTGCTGGACCACATCATCAGCGTGGACAGCATTCGCAAATACAAGACCGCTCCCGAAGCCTATGCGCTCGGGCTGAAAGCCACCGGGCTGGAGGCGAAACAGATCGCCTTCGTGAGCTGCAACAGCTGGGACGCGCTGGCGGCTACCTGGTATGGCTACCAGACGCTGTGGGTCAACCGTTACCAGTTGCCGTTTGAAGAGCTGGGCACGCAGCCCCTGTACACCGGCAGCAGCCTGCGCGAAGTGCTCTCGCTGCCGCTGCACTGATTTCGCAGGCTCGTTCTATTTTTTGTCTTTTAGTTTTTTTGATTCTTCTGATGCTTTTGAGAAAAGGGACCGCACCATGAACACTACAACCAACACACGCACCTCCAGCCACCGCCTGCAGGTCGCCACCGGGCTTTACCGTTTCATCGAAGACGAGGTGTTGCCCGGCACCGGTGTGGCCAGCGGCGCTTTCTGGAAGGGCTTTGATGCCATCGTGGCCGATCTGGCGCCCAAGAACCTCTCCTTGCTGGCAGAGCGCGACCGCCTGCAGTGCGAGATGGACGCCTGGCACAAGGCCAACCCCGGCCCCATCGCAGACATGAAGGCTTACCGCGCCTTCCTCGAAAAAACCGGCTACCTCGTGCCTTCGCCGAAGAAGGTCACCATCACCACCGCCAACGTGGACGCTGAACTCGCCAAAYAGGCCGGCCCGCAACTTGTGGTGCCCATCCTGAACGCGCGCTATGCGCTTAATGCCGCCAACGCGCGCTGGGGCAGCCTTTATGACGCGCTCTATGGCACCGACGCCCTTTCCGAGGAAGACGGCGCCACCAAAGGCAAAGGCTACAACCCCGTGYGCGGCGCCAGGGTGATCGAATACGCGCGTTATGTGCTGGACCGCACCGCGCCGCTGAAAAAGGGCTCGCACATCGATTCGACCACCTATGCGGTCAAGGGCGGCAAGCTCGTCGTCACGCTAAAAGGCGGCAAGACAACGGCGCTGGAAGATGCGAGCCAGTTCATCGGCTACCAGGGCAAGGCCTCCGCGCCGTCGTCGGTGCTGCTGCAGCACAACGGCCTGCACATCGACGTCCGCATTGACCGCGGCACGCCCATCGGCAAGACGGATCCGGCCGGCGTGAGCGACCTGGTGATAGAGGCTGCGCTGTCGACCATCATGGACCTGGAAGACTCGGTGGCCGTGGTGGACGCCGACGACAAGGTGCTGGCCTATCGCAACTGGCTGGGCATCTTGCAGGGTACGCTGACTGAAAGCGTGACCAAGGACGGCAAGACCTTCACCCGCGGCCTGAACCCGGACCGTGAATACACCTCACCGAAAGGACCCAGGGGTAAAGCAGTGGTACTGCATGGCCGTTCGCTGATGTTCGTGCGCAATGTGGGCCACCTGATGACCAACCCGGCCGTGCTGTACACCGCCGCGGATGGCAGCACGAAGGAAATTCCGGAAGGCATCCTGGACGCCATGGTCACGACCACGATCGCCATCCACGACCTCAAGCGCAAGGGCAAGGCCGGCATCAGGAACTCGCGCAAGGGCTCGGTCTACATCGTCAAGCCCAAGATGCACGGCCCCGCTGAAGTGGCATTCGCCGCCGAACTCTTCAGCCGCGTCGAAAAGATGCTCGGCCTGCCGGGCAGCACGGTCAAGCTCGGCATCATGGACGAAGAGCGCCGCACCAGCGTCAACCTCAAGGCCTGCATCGCCGCCGCTTCCAGCCGCGTGGCCTTCATCAACACCGGCTTCCTGGACCGCACCGGCGACGAAATGCACACGGCCATGCAGGCCGGCCCGATGATC
>NZ_JBFUCA010000453.1:0-3538 GCF_056405475.1 Polaromonas sp. P1_G4 | reverse complement strand
CATCGTCGATGACACTGCTGATCACCTGGCGCATCGTGCAGGGCGCCGCCATGGGCGCTGCAGTGATGTGCGCGCGCGCCATCGTGCGCGACCTGTACCAGCCGCTTGAAGGCGCCCGCGCCATGTCCAAAGGCTTGAGCGGCCTGGGCGTGCTGGCCTGCATCAGTGCACCGCTGGGCGGCTTGCTGTCGGAGCTTTTCGGCTGGCGCATGGCCCTGATGGCGCTGGCCGTGTTCGGCGCGGCCACGCTGGCCCTCATCTCACTGCGGTTTGAAGAAACCCTGGCACAGAAAAACCCGCGTGCGCTGCAGCCGGCCACACTGCTGCGCACCTGGGTCCATATTCTTCGCAACCCCACGTTCCTGGCGTTTTCGGTGTTGACCGCGGCCTCCTACGGCGGCCTCTTCACCTTTCTGGCCACCTCGTCGTTCGTGTTTATCAAGGTGCTGGGCCTGACCAAAACACATTACGGCCTCATCATGTTTTCGATGTGTTTTTGCTACCTCACCGGCACCTTCATCTGCCGTCGGCTGCTGCCGCGCTTTGGCGTGCGGCGCTCGGTGGCCGTGGCCGCGTGCCTCACACTGGCCGGCGGAACCCTGATGGGCGTGCTGGCCTGGGCCGGCATCCAGAACGTCTGGGCCATCATGCTGCCCTACTACCTGTTCATGCTGGGGCATGGCGTGCACCAGCCCTGCGGGCAGAGCGGCGCCGTTAGTCCCTTCCCCCAGGCGGCGGGCGCTGCCTCGGCCCTCAACGGATTTCTCATGATGGTCGTGGCCTTCGGCATGGGCGGCTGGCTGGGAACCCACATGGACGGCACGGTGCGGCCGCTGACCAACGGCGTCTGGTTCTGGAGCGCGCTGATCGCCGCCACGGCCTGGACCGTGATCCAGAAATACGGAGAGCCTGCCCATGAGGCCGCAGCCAGGGCCTGACATGCGCGGCATCGCACTGGCCGGACCGACGGCCTCCGGCAAAACCGCCGCCGCCATGGCGATTGCACAGCGCCACGCGGTGGAAATCATCAGCGTCGATTCCGCACTGGTCTATCGCGGCATGGACATCGGCACTGCCAAGCCCACAGCGGCCGAGCTGGCCGCTGTGCCGCATCACCTGATTGACATCCGCGACCCGCTGCACGCCTACAGCGCGGCCGAGTTTGTGGCCGACGCCAACCGGCTGATGGAAGACATCCGCGGACGCGGCAAACTGCCGCTGCTGGTGGGCGGCACCATGCTGTACTTCAAGGCGCTGTTCGACGGGCTGGACGACATGCCCAAAGCCGACCCCGCCGCGCGCGCCGTGATAGCCGACGAAGCAGCCGCCAACGGCTGGCCGGCTCTGCATGCCGAACTCGCCCGGGTGGACCCGGTCACCGCCGCCCGGCTCGCACCGAACGATTCGCAGCGCATTTCGCGTGCGCTGGAGGTTTTCCGCGTGTCAGGCCAGCCGCTGTCGTTCTTCCACCAGCAAAACGCTACAAAAACCATAGCTGCTGGCGCACAGCCATCAATGGCTACAGCCCTTATTTCCCTTGAACCTCAAGACCGCAGCTGGCTGCACGAGCGTATTGCCCAACGCTTCGACGCCATGCTGGCCGGCGGGTTTATGGACGAAGTGAAAGCCCTGCGCGCACGCGGCGACCTCAACCCCGACTTGCCTTCGATGCGCTGCGTCGGCTACCGCCAGGCGTGGGAAGCACTGGACGGCAACTACCCGCTGGCCGAGCTGCGCGACAAAGGCATTTTCGCCACGCGCCAGCTGGCCAAGCGCCAGATCACCTGGCTGCGCTCCATGCCGCAGCGCCAGGTCGTGGCCTGCGATGCGGCCGATGCGTTGCAGCAGGTGCTTGCACTGGTTGACGCTTCTGTTGGGCAGACGACATGAGCCTTCAACTCAGGAACCTCGCCAAGCGCTACGGCACAACCGCCGTGTTCAGCCATGTCACGCTGGATGTTGAGCCCGGCGAGTTCGTCGCCATCATCGGCGAATCAGGCGTCGGCAAATCAACGCTGCTCAACTGCATGGCCGGACTCGACACCTGGGACGAAGGCACCGTGCTGCTGAACGGCCAGGACCTGGGCACCATGACCGACGACGAGCGTGCGCTGCTACGCCGCCGCCATGTGGGTTTTGTGTTTCAGGCCTTTCATGTGCTGCCGCACCTGGATGTCGCGCAGAACGTGGCCCTGCCATTGCTGCTGCTCGGCGAGCCGGACGACGCGCGCGTGCAGTCACTGCTGGATGCGGTCGGCCTGTCGGGCATGGGCRGGCGGCTGCCCCAGCAACTCAGCGGCGGCCAGCTGCAGCGCGTGGCGATTGCCCGTGYCCTGGTACACCGGCCCAGCCTGCTGCTGGCCGATGAACCCACCGGCAACCTGGACCCAACGACGGCCGCCAAAGTAATGGATGCGCTGATTGCCCAGACCCGCGAACACGGCGCCTCGCTGGTGCTGGTCACCCATTCGGAAGCCGCAGCCGCCCGCGCTGATCGCCGGCTGCATCTGAGCGCCGACGGAATTCTTCCGTAAGCTGCCCCCCCTTGCTCAGGCCTGGGCGAGCAACTCCGCGTAGCGCTTCAAATCAACATTTCCGCCGCTGATGATGACGCCCACCTTTTCACCCGGTGCGGCAGGGTTGGCCTGCAGCGCGGCGCATGCCCCGGCAAACGCCAGGCAGCCTGTCGGCTCCACCACCATCTTCATGCGTTCGGCAAAAAAGCGCATGGACTCGACCAGCTGCGCATCGCTTACCGTGAGGATGTCGTCCACATCGCGCCGGATGATGGCAAAGGTGTACTCGCCCAGGTACTGGGTTTGTGCGCCGTCGGCAATGGTTTTTGGCGTTTCAATATGCACGATGCGGCCTGCGCGCAGCGACTGCTGGCCGTCGTTCCCCGCTTCAGGCTCGACACCATAGACCTTGCACTGCGGCGACAGGGCGCGGGCTGCAAGCGCCGAGCCGCTGGTAAGCCCGCCGCCGCCCAGACATATGTAGAGACGGTCCAGCGGGCCGGTTTCTTCGATCAGCTCTTTCGCTGCCGTACCCTGGCCGGCGATCACGTCGGGGTGGTCATAAGGCGGGATCAAGGTCATGCCGCGTTCGGTGGCGAGCCGTTTCGTCAGGGCCTCGCGGTCTTCGGTGAAGCGGTCGTACAGCACCACTTCCGCGCCATAGCCCTGCGTGGCGGCCAGCTTGGCAGCGGGTGCATCTTTGGGCATCACGATGACCACGGGCATACCGAGCAGCCTCGCCGAAAGCGCCATCGCCTGCGCATGGTTGCCTGACGAAAACGCGATAGCACCGGCCCGGCGCTGCGCCGCGTCGAACTTCGACAGCGCATTGAAGGCGCCGCGAAACTTGAAAGCGCCCATGCGCTGGAAGTTTTCACATTTGAAAAAGAAATTCGCGCCCCAGCGGGCATCGGCCGTACTGGACCGCAACACGGGCGTGCGGTGCGCATGGCCTTCAAGCCGCGCGGCAGCGGCGGTGACGTCGTCGTAGGTAGGGAGTTGCATGGTGAATACGCTTTCAT
>NZ_JBFUCA010000452.1:0-3545 GCF_056405475.1 Polaromonas sp. P1_G4 | reverse complement strand
GAGGGACACTGTGCTGGTTTACGATGAAAAATTCGACAGGATGAGGAAGTACATACAAGTTCCAAAGTCCGAGAAAAACAAGATCCCGTGAATAAATAGCGGCCGCATCTGCAAGCGTCCCCAAAACTTCACCCAGGCGTGACCGCGGTCCCGCGAGTTTTTTTCCCAGTCCGGGCGGAATTCCTTGCCGTCATGAAGCCCGGACCACAAATTGACGCACTGCCYGCGGTGAAAGCGCGTATCAACCGTGCAAGGCCTGGGCAAACAGCCGTCGTCCTACAGCTCAATGCCCGTCAAGGTAGGTTGGGCTTGCCCCATACAGCCAGGGCATATCCAGCAGCTTCTCACCCAACAGACGCATTGCGGTATCCCTGCCCCACCGCGACACCCCACTGGCGTGAAATATCTGCCCATTACGCAAAGCCCGCGCCTGCACGCGCGCATTGCGCTGCCAGCGGTTGAGCGCGTAGCGCTGCAGCATGGTGGGTACGTCAAACGCCGGGTCCAGCGCCTGGGCCAAAACATGGCCTAGCTCGGCGGCGTCTTCGATCGCCATGCCGGCGCCTTGCGCGAGGTAAGGCCGCATCGGATGGGCGGCGTCGCCCAATAAGGCCACACGGCCTACAGCGTGCTGGTGGGCACCCCGCATCGGCGCGCGGTCGTGCAGCACCCACAAGCGCCAGCCCCCGATGGCATCCAGTACCTCGCGCAGCGCGGCACAGCAGCCGGCCGTCGCCGCACCCAGATCGGAGGTGTTGGCACTGTGGTCCCAGAGGTCGGCTTCGGCAGCGGCTTCACCCTGCACGATGGCCACCACATTGAGCCATTCACCGCCGCGCACCGGGTACTGCACCACGTGCATGCGCGGCCCCAGCCAGACCGTGATCTGCCGGCTCCTGAGCAATTCAGGTAKATCGGATTGCCGCACCAGGGCACGGTAAGCCAGGTGGCCGGTGCGGCGTGGCAGACCGTCACCCAGCAGTTCCTGGCGCACTGTGCTCCAGATGCCGTCAGCACCTATGAGGGCGTCGCCTTCAATGCCAGGGCCGTCGTCGGCCTGCACCGTGACGGCTTGCGCGGTCTGGCTGAAGGACTGCAGAGGCCGGCTCAGATGCAGCTTCACGTCGGCGTGCTGCTGCACGGCCTGCAGCAGCAGGCCGTGAAGGTCGGCGCGATGAATGGAGAGGTAAGGCGCGCCATAACGCTGGGCCATAGCGGCGCCAAGCGGCAACTCGCCCAGCAGCTGGCCCGATATGGCACTTCGCACCTGCAGGCGCTCGGGAATGGCAGCCACGGCCTGGAGCGCGTCGGCCAGCCCCCAGCCATGCAGCACTTTGACGACATTGGGACCGAGCTGGATGCCGGCGCCGACTTCGCTGAAGGCGCTGGCGCGTTCAAACAGGCGGACGTACCAGCCGGCGCGCGATACCGCGAGCGCCGCCGCCAATCCGCCGATGCCGCCGCCGGCTATCAGGGCTTGTCTGAACATCAAGCGAGCAACTGTCGCAGCACGAACGGCAAAATTCCGCCGTTGCGGTAGTAGTCGACCTCAATGGGTGTGTCCACGCGCAGTATCACGGTGACTTCCTCGCGAGAACCGTCGGCGCGCGTGATGACCAGTTTGGCTTCGCTTTGCGGCTTGAGCTCAGGGTGCGGAATCACGTCAATGACTTCATTTCCGGTGAGCTTCAAGGTCTGCCACGAATCACCCGGCTTGAACTGCAGGGGCAGCACGCCCATGCCCACCAGGTTGCTGCGGTGAATGCGTTCAAAGCTGCGCGCCACCACGGCCTTGATGCCGAGCAGCTGCGTGCCTTTGGCGGCCCAGTCGCGCGACGAACCTGTGCCGTATTCTTCTCCAGCAAAGATCACGGTGGGAGTGCCTTGGTCCATGTACTTCATGGCAGCGTCGTAGATGAACATCTTTTCGTTGCCGGGCTGGAACAACGTGACACCGCCTTCTTCGCGCGAGCCTTCCGCATCGGGCGGAATCATCAAATTTTTGATGCGCACATTGGCAAACGTGCCGCGCATCATCACGTCGTGGTTGCCGCGGCGCGCACCGTAGCTGTTGAAGTCGGCCTTCTGCACGCCGTTGGCCTGCAGCCAGAGGCCTGCCGGCGAGCTGGCCTTGATGGAGCCGGCCGGCGAGATGTGGTCGGTGGTGATGGAATCGGCAAACAGCGCCATGATGCGCGCACCCTTGACGGACACGCTGCCCGCCTCGCCCGCTTTCATGGTGAAGTCCTTGAAGAAAGGCGGCTCGGCGATGTAGGTGCTGGCCGGCCAGGTGTAAGACGTGCCTTTGACGCCCTTGATGTTTTCCCAGAGCTTGCCGGGCTCGGTCTTGACCTTGGCGTAATTGGCGCGAAAGGCCTTTCCGTTCATCGCGTACTTCATGAGCTTGTAGATCTCGTCGCTGGTCGGCCAGATGTCGCCCAGGTACACGTCCTTGCCGCCCTTGCCTTTGCCGACGGGTTCGGTCATCAGGTCGCGCATCACCGTGCCGGCAATGGCGTAGGCCACCACCAGCGGCGGGCTGGCCAGAAAGTTGGCCTTGAGGTTGGGATGGATGCGCGCCTCGAAGTTGCGGTTGCCCGAAAGCACGGCCGCGCAGACCAGGTCGCTCTTGCTGATGGCTTCATTGAGTTCGGGCGTCAGGTCGCCGGCATTGCCGATGCAGGTGGTGCAACCGTAGCCGGCCAGTGCGAAGCCGAGCTTCTCCAGGTAAGGCAGCAGGCCGGTCTCGGTGAGGTACTCGGTCACGATGCGCGAGCCAGGGGCCAGCGAGGTCTTGATGTGCGGCTGCACCTTCAGGCCGGCTTCCACCGCCTTCTTGGCCAGCAGGCCGGCGGCCAGCAGCACGCTGGGGTTGGAGGTGTTGGTGCAACTGGTGATGGCGGCGATCAGCACGTCGCCGTTGCCCACCGTGATGCCGGGGGCGGAATGCACCACCTCGGTCTGCGCCTTGGCGGGCGCGTCCGTGGTGTTGCTGGCGCGTGCGTGCGCCAGTGTGGGGCGGTTGCCTTCCATCTCCATCACGGGGCGTGCGGCACCGGCCGGTGTGGGCGGTGCGGACGGCAGCGTGTCCAGCCGGCCTTCATCGGTGCGGCGCACCAGGTGGCGGGTGTTGAGCATGCCGGCGGGCTGGTTAAAACCGTTCTCGGCAATCGACTTGCTGAACAGCGACTTGAACTGGCTGGCGACGTTGCCGAGCTCGATTCGGTCTTGCGGGCGCTTGGGGCCGGCCAGGCTGGGCGTGACATCGCCCAGGTCCAGCTTGACCACGTGCGAGTAATCGATCTCGCCGGCCCTGGCCACGCCGAAGAGGCCCTGCGCCTTGAAGTAGGCCTCGAAGGCTTCGATCTCTTCCCTGGTGCGGCCCGTGCCCTTGAAGTAGTCGATCGTTTTTTCGTCGACCGGGAAGAATCCCATGGTGGCGCCGTATTCGGGCGCCATGTTGCCGATAGTGGCGCGGTCCGGCAAGGCCAGCGTGCGCGTGCCCTCGCCGAAAAATTCGACAAACTTGCCGACGACCTTTTCCT
>NZ_JBFUCA010000451.1:0-3552 GCF_056405475.1 Polaromonas sp. P1_G4 | reverse complement strand
CGCATGGCATCCTCGCGCATGTGATCGTGATATTGGGCGTCTTCATCGTCGCCTTCCCCCTCTACCTGGCCTTTGTGGCCTCGACCCACACGGCGCAGGAAATCGTGCAGGCGCCCATGCCGATGCTGCCGGGCACCAACATGCTCGACAGCTACAAGGCCGCGCTGTTCGGGCGTGAATCCGCAGCCGGCTCCAACGCACCCGTGGCGCACATGATGTGGGTCAGCTTCGTCACGGCGATGGTGATCGCCATCGGCAAGATCACCATCTCGCTGCTGTCGGCATTTGCCATCGTGTACTTCCGCTTTCCGTTCAAGAAGACCTGCTTCTGGGCCATCTTCGTGACGCTGATGCTGCCGGTGGAGGTGCGCATTCTGCCCACCTACAAGGTGCTGTCGGACTTGAACATGCTCAACACGTATGCAGGCCTCACGGTGCCGCTGATTGCCTCGGCCACGGCAACCTTTTTGTTCCGCCAGTTTTTCCTGACGGTGCCAGAAGAACTGACCGAAGCATCGCGCATGGACGGCGCCAGCCCCATGCGTTTTTTCTTTGACGTGCTGCTTCCGCTGTCGAAGACCTCCATCGCGGCGCTCTTTGTCATCCAGTTCATCTACGGCTGGAACCAGTACCTCTGGCCGCTGCTGRCCACGACCAGTGAAGACATGTACCCGGTGGTCGTTGGCATCAAGCGCATGATCGCCGGCGGCGACGGCCAGAACGAATGGAATGTGGTCATGGCCACCGCGATTCTGGCGATGCTGCCGCCCGCCCTGGTGGTGGTGCTGATGCAGAAATGGTTCGTCAAGGGCCTGGTCGACACCGAGAAATAACAGCTGCAGCCCAGAGCGGCCCAGACTGCCAAGAACAACCAAGACACAACGGAAATACAGACATGGCATCCCTCTCATTCAACAACATCATCAAGCGCTACGGCTCCGGCAAAGACATGCTGCAGGTTTTGCACGGCGTGAACGCCGAGATCAATGACCACGAGTTCATCGTCATCGTCGGGCCCTCTGGCTGCGGCAAGTCCACCCTGCTGCGCATGGTGGCCGGGCTGGAAGAAGTCAGCGACGGGCAAATCTCCATCGGCGGCAAGGTCGTCAACGAGCTGGAGCCTTCGGAGCGGGACATCGCCATGGTGTTCCAGAACTACGCGCTTTACCCGCACATGAGCGTGTTCGACAACATGGCTTACGGCCTGAAGATCGCCAAAGTGCCCAAGGACGAAATCAAGACGCGCGTCGACAAGGCCGCCAAGATCCTCGAGCTGGGCCACCTGCTGGACCGCAAGCCCCGCGCGCTCTCGGGCGGGCAGCGCCAGCGCGTGGCCATGGGCCGCGCCATCGTGCGCCAGCCACAGGTGTTTTTGTTTGACGAGCCGCTGTCCAATCTGGACGCCAAGCTGCGCGTGCAGACCCGCCTGGAGATCCAGAAGTTGCACCGCGAACTCGGCATCACCTCGCTTTTCGTSACCCACGACCAGGTCGARGCCATGACMCTGGCCCAGCGCATGATSGTSATGAACGSCGGCSKSATGGAGCAGTTCGGCACGCCCGAAGAGGTYTACMACMSGCCSGCYWCCACCTTYGTGGCCAGCTTCATSGGCTCGCCGCCCATGAATTTGCTCAAGCAGGCGCCGAACACCGATTTCGGCGGCAAGCCCGGCGCCATTCTGGGCATACGGCCTGAACACTTGACGGTGGGCACCACGGGTTGGCCCGTGCAGGTCGACACGATTGAAATGCTGGGCGCCGAGCGCCTGCTGTACTGCCGCATGGGCAGCGAAGCCATCATCGTGCGCACCGACGAAAGCCTGTCAATCGCGCCCGAGATCGGCGCGACCATCCATGTCACGCCGCGCGCAGATCGCCTGCACTGGTTTGACTCGGAAACGGGCAAACGGATCTAATTTCCGGCTTTCGTCTCGTCTCCACAGGTCCTGAGCACACCCATGACAAACCCCGTATCAGCTGCCAACTGGCCCTACCCGCGCTGGGTAGCGCATCGCGGCGCCGGCAAGCTGGCGCCCGAAAACACCCTGGCCTCCTTCATGCTGGGCGCCAGCCATGGCTACCGCATGTTCGAGTGCGACGTGAAACTGAGCGCCGACGACGTTCCCTTTTTGCTGCACGACGCCACGCTGGAGCGCACCAGCAACGGCAAAGGTGTGGCTGGCGAGTTGAGCTGGGAGGCGCTGGCCAAGCTTGACGCCGGCGGCTGGCATTCCCCGGCGTTTGCCGCGGAGGGCCTCGCCAGCTTTGAGCGCATCGCCCGCTTTTGCCTGGACAAGGGCTACTTCCTCAATATCGAGATCAAGCCCACACCGGGCATCGAGAGTCACACCGGCACTGTGGTGGCCAACGAAGCGGCCCGGCTGTGGCAGGACCAAGCCATTCCCCCACTGCTGACGTCCTTCCAGCCGCTGTCCCTTGAGGCGGCCAGGCGCGCCCAGCCGCAGTTGCCACGCGGCCTGCTGCTCGACCAACTCCCGGCCAACTGGCTGGAAACGGCGACCGGCCTGGACTGCGTGGCCATCGTCTGCAACCACAAGCTCTGGAACGCCGATACGGTGGCCCAGGCCAAAAAAGCCGGGTTCAAGTTGCTGAGCTATACGGTGAATGACGAAGCGAACGTGCAGCGGCTGCTGGCCCTGGGCACCGACGGCATCATCACGGACGCAGTGAACGTCTTCAAGCCCGATTTGTAGTCGGTATTCGAAGGGACTTTAGAAATTCAATTACCGGATGCAGGGCAAGGCGCACGGAGCGCAGGACACCGGAATGCACTTGGGTGCATGAGGATTCCGAGCACCGCGCAACGCAGCCATGCGCCCGGCCATTGGATTTACAAGCCCCTTCAGGCCCGCCAGGCGCCCAGCAAAACCCACTGGCAGACGGCCGCGCCGACCACCATGGCGGCATACGTCAGCATCTTCCCGTCATGGCCGAAGAACACCAGCCCGGCCACCAGCACCACCACGTTTACTACAAAAACAATAGCTGCTTGCGCATACCAGGTCTGGGCTAAAGGCATTTTTGATCTAAATAATCCACCCATAAGCTGAGTTGCCAACACCAGCAGCAGGGCCACCGCGGCGGCCGGCAGGACAAGATTGAGCAGGTGATTGGCCAGCAGGTAAAAGGTCATGCGCGTAGGGGTAGTTAAAAACTCGCCTGGCTTCAGAGCAGATCCAGAACAAGCTTCAAAACGGCCAAAAAAAGGACTATCAGGGCGATTGTCCGGCCTTTGTACCGGCCTGACCGCTTCAATTTTATAATCGAAGGATGTCAGTCTGGGCCCTTGGGCTAAACCACAACACCGCACCGCTCGATTTGCGCGGCCGGTTCGCCTACGCCCTGGACCAGGTCGAGCCCACTTTGCGCGGTTTGCGCGAGTCCCTGGCCCGCCAGCCCGAGGCCACGCTGCTCTCTACCTGCAATCGCACTGAAATCTACTGCGCTGGCGAAAAGAACGACCTGGACCACACGCTGGACTGGCTGGCACACAACGGCGGCGTCTCGCCCGCCCTGCTGCGCTCACATGCCT